>NZ_JBFTNO010000065.1:0-13962 GCF_056397525.1 Arthrobacter sp. 05L45_2
GCCTTGTGGATGGCGCGCACGGCGTCGTCCAGCAGGTCGGCGTGGGTCACCACCGAGATCCGGATCTCCGACGTCGAAATCATGTTGATATTGATCCCGGCTTCGGACAGTGCCGCGAAGAACCGTGCCGAGACGCCGGGGTGGGAACGCATGCCGGCGCCGATGAGGGACAGCTTGCCGATCTTCTCGTTGTATTCGATGTTCTCGAAGCCGATCTCGGCCTGCGCGGCGCGGAGCGCGGCGAGGGCATCGGCGCCCTCGACGATCGGCAGCGTGAAGGAGATGTCCGTCCGGCCGGTGCCGTGGGTGGAGACGTTCTGGACGATCATGTCGATGTTGGAGTGCGCGTCTGCGATGACCTGGAAGATCGCCGCAGCCTTGCCGGGGATATCCGGAACACCCACCACCGTGACCTTGGCTTCGGAACGGTCGTGCGCAACACCGGAGATGATTGGCTGCTCCAAGGCAACTCCCTCTTGAATCGTGATCTTGTCATCGGCGCTGGGCAGGACCCAGGTGCCTTCGTGCTGGCTGAATGAGGAGCGGACGTGCAGCGGTACACCGAAGCGGCGCGCGTATTCCACGCAGCGCAGGTGCAGGATCTTGGCGCCGGACGCCGCCAGTTCCAGCATTTCCTCGCTGGAGATGCTGTCCACTTTCCGGGCCGTCGGAACCACCCGAGGATCGGCGGTGTAGATCCCGTCCACATCGGTGAAGATCTCACACACATCGGCGCTGAGGGCCGCCGCGAGGGCCACCGCTGTCGTGTCCGAACCGCCCCGGCCCAGGGTGGTGATCTCGTTCGTGGTGCGGCTCATGCCCTGGAATCCGGCCACAATGGCGATGTGCCCCTTGTCCAGGGCCGTGCGGATCCGGTGCGGGTCGACGTCGATGATCCGGGCCTTGCCGTGAATGCCGTCGGTGATCATGCCGGCCTGGGAACCGGTGAACGACTGTGCGGAGGCGCCATACTTGTTGATCGCCATCGCGAGCAGGGCCATGGAAATGCGCTCCCCGGCCGAGAGGAGCATGTCCATTTCGCGGGCGGGCGCCGAGTCGGTCACCTGGCCGGCCAGGTCGAGCAGTTCGTCGGTGGTGTCGCCCATCGCGGAAACCACGACGACGACCTCGTCACCGGCGTTGTGGGCGTCCACCACCCGGCGGGCGACCCGCTTGATGCCTTCCGCGTCCGCGACCGAGGAGCCGCCGAACTTCTTCACAACGAGATGCTTGGTGACGGCAGGAACCGCGGGCAGCTCCTGCGGCTGCGGTCCGGGGTGGACTTCGGTAGTGGGCAAACTCATGCGCGCACCCTCACTGGATCATCGGGGTCTGGGCGAAGCACCACTCCGCGCGGCCAAACGGCGCGACGGCAACTTCTCAGCCCAAGTTTATCGCCGCTCGCGTCCGGGCGTGGAATTGTGACCGAAACCGCACCCGCCCCCGACGGACATGCCCATCGTTGGGTGGCGGGAGTGGGCATGTGCATCGGACCGACGGACATGCCCATCGTTCAGCGTGAGGAGTGGATATGCGCATCGGACCGATGGACATGCTCATCGTTCAGCGTGAGGAGTGGATATGCGCATCGGACCGACGGACATGCCCATCCTTGAGCGTCAGGAGTGGACATATCGCCATTATGTCCATTCCTGATCCGTGCTGATGGGCATGTCCAACCGCGTCCCGGCGGGGCCGCGCCTGTCCCCGCGGGGAGTCAGCAGCGAGCGCTAGTCCAAGCGCCGGCCGGCGGTCGGGCGACCCGGGGCAACAGGTCAGTCGGGGCGGTCGAGCCGGTAGCGCCAGGAGGGGAGGCTCTTTCCGGCAGTATCCTCGGCCGCGGTGAAATGGCGGTCGGGCAGGAAACCGAGGCTTTCCAGCAGCCGCCGCGAGGGCTGGTTGGGTTCGTACACCCCGGCGAACACGGTCCGGCTGCCGCGGGAGGCGAACAGCCACTGCACCAGTGCGGCCGCGGCTTCCCGGCCCAGTCCCTGCCCGTGGTGATCCCGATGCAGGATGTAGCCCAGGCTCGCCGTGTGGGACGGAATCCGGCCGGGCAGGGGAGGGGTCTCGGAGTTCCACGTCCGGCCGTCGCCAATGATGTCGCCGGTCGCCCGGAGTTGGATAACCCAGCCGACGTTGAACCATTCGGTGGTGGACGCGTCAGTTGCCGCGACTATCTTGCGCACCCGGGCCGTGTTCTCCGCCGGGGTGAGGGCCGCGTGGGAGAGGTACCGCACGGCCTCCGGGTCGCCGCGGAAGGTCAGGACGGCGCCGTCGTCGGCCGCAGCGAGGGGCCGCAGCACCAGCCGTTCCGTGTGAAGAGGGGCCGGAATGCCGTCGGCGGTGGTCACTGGACGGTCAGCTCAGCGCGTTGCGGCGGCCTTCGAAGGCGCGGCCCAGCGTGACTTCGTCAGCGTATTCGAGGTCTCCACCCACAGGGAGCCCCGAGGCGAGCCGCGTGACCGCGATGCCGATCGACTTGAGCATCCGGGCGAGGTACGTGGCAGTGGCTTCGCCCTCGAGGTTGGGGTCGGTCGCAATGATGATTTCCTGGATGGCGCCGTCGTTAAGCCGGGTGAGCAGTTCACGGATCCGAAGCTGCTCCGGCCCGACGCCCGCAATCGGATTGATGGCCCCGCCGAGCACGTGATAGCGGCCGCGGAAGGACCGGGTGCGCTCCACGGCCAGCACGTCCTTGGATTCCTCCACGACGCAGATCACTGACGGGTCCCGGCGCGGATCCCGGCAGATGTTGCACAGTTCCTGCTCGGTGACGTTGCCGCACACAGTGCAGAACTTGACCCGTTCCTTGACCGTGGTGATGGCCTCGACCAGGCGTTTCATGTCCTGCGGGTCGGCTTCGAGGATGTGGAAGGCCAGGCGCTGCGCGGATTTGGGCCCAACGCCGGGGAGGCGGCCGAGCTCGTCGATCAGCTCCTGTACTGCACCTTCGTACACAATGTCCTCGTTCGTTGGGGGGAGTAGCGCGCCGCTCGGCCGCCGTGAAAACTAGAAACGCGGCGCCAGTGGGCTTCCGTCGAGGGACCGCTCCTCGAGCAGTTTCCCGCCCAGAATACGCTCGACGGCGGCGCGGCCGAAGACGCCGGACTCCTCGATCGTTTCGTCGTCGGCGCTGGGAATGTCCTGGACGTAGGTGGGGGCGTCGACGGCGGTTCTGGCCGGTGCCTTGGCCCGTCCGGCCTCCGCTTCCGGGCTGTTGGACAACCGCTGGTACAGACTCTGCCGGGCAGCCGCCGGAGGCGCGGCCGCCGGAGCCGTGGCCGCCACCGGGGAGGCCGCTGCCGCGATGACAGCCGGGGCGCCGCCTGCCGGCACAAGCACGGCTTCGGGTGCCGGGGCGTGCTCCGCGACCGGGTGGCCGTAGCCGGACGCGCCTTCCGGAGCCCTGGCGGGCTCAGGAATCTGGGCGGCGGCGGGTTCGTAGCGCGGCGGTTCCGGCTCGGGGTCTGGTTGCGCCGGTACGGCCACGGCGTCGGGTCCCGTGTGGCGTCCGACGTTCAGTTCCGTGCCGACGGTCCAAACGCCCGGTGACTGTTCGACGGCGTGGGCCCACGGGTCCGCCGCAGGATCCTTGGAGGGCGTCTGGTACGGCGCTGAGGCCGGCCCGCCGGTGGGGGCGCTCGCGGGCGAGGCGGAGGCGCTGCCGCCCGAGCGCCGCTGTGTAGGCGGCGGCGTCGGGGCGGACCCTGCAGGGAAAGGCCGGGTGGTTGCCGGGGCAGACGGGCTCCAGTCCAGGGGCGGTTCCTCGTCCAGGGGCGGTGCGTCCTCGTCCCGAGGGGGACCCCAGTCGTCGTCCGAGTAAGCGTAGGAACCTTCCGATTCCGCCGCCGGACCGGCGGGCTGGACGGCTTCGCGGCCAGGCTGGGCGGCAGCTGCGGGAGCCTGCGTGGCGGACTCGGCAGGGGCCTGCGGGGCTTCGTCGCGCTCCGGTGCTGCCTCGGCCGGTGCGGCGGGCGCCGGTGCGGACGCGGTGGCGCGGCTAGTTTCAACGGGGGTCGCCGGCGCAGGTCCTGCGGCGACTGTGGCGCTGGTGCCTGTAGTGGAGGGCGACCCGGACGCGGGTGCTGCAGCGGGTGCGGCGGGTGCGGCGGGTGCCAGACCCCAGGCGACATCCGCTTCCGTCGCTTCCGTGGCCGGGGTGTCCCGGCTAGCGGGTGCTTTTGGGTTTGGCTCAGAGCTCGCTGAGCTGTTGCCGCTGCCTGCCACGGCCGTGATCTGGCAGTCGATCCCGATGGTCTTGTGGATTGCCTGGCGCAGGTTCTCCGCGTGGTCCGCCCGGCCAAAGGCTCCGGCGAGCCCCGACGTCGTGAACGACAGGGTGAGGACCTGGCCCTCGAAGTGCCCTACCTGTGCGTTGGGTTCCACGAGCGCCCAGGTGCTGCGCTTGATCTTGGTCAGGGTCTGCAGGATTTCGGGCCAGGCGCGGCGGAGGACCTCGACGTCGGGCCCGGATCCGGAGCCGGCGGCCGGGGCCGGGACGCCCGCAGCCGGTCGCTCCGGCGCATCCGACCGCGCCGTCTGGGACGGACTGGCCGGTTGGGACGGAGCATCCGGTTGGGGCTGGGCTGCCGGGGCGGCCAGGGCCGGTATGGCAGTTTCAGGTGCCTGGGTACGGACGGCCGGCGCCGGCTCCCGCTCCTGGGCAGGCGCCGGGGCGGTGGCCGGGCGGCCGGCGCCGTTTGCGGCAGCAGGTTCGTCCACGGGCCAGTCGCTGGTGCTGACCCGGGGGGCCGTGAGGGGCGGCCGGTCGGGCTGAGTTTCTGGCTGTGCCTGCGGCGAGGCTGCAGGCGGGGTGGCCGGGGGTGTTGCCGCCGTCCCCGGGCCGGCGGCGGGCGCCGTCTCAGCCGGGCGGTTCGACGCGGGAGCGGCCGGAGCGGCAGCGGGCGCGCGGCCGACGGCCGGCGCGGGAGTGGCGGCGGGAGCTCCGACGTCGTTCCCGGCGTAATTCAGGCGGCGCTCCACACGGTCGATGCGGGCCGCGATGCCGCGCTCGGTCTGCTCGGAGCTGGGCAGCAGGATGCGGGCGCACAGCAGCTCAAGGTGCAGCCTGGGGGAGGTGGCACCGGTCATCTCCGTCAGCGCCGTGTTGGTCACGTCCGCGGCCCGGGAGAGCTCGGCAGCGCCAAGGTTGTGGGCTTGGTTCTGCATCCGGGCGATTTGGTCGGCGGGCATGCCGCGGAGGATCGACTGGGCGCTCTCCGGCATGGCCTGGACAATGATGAGGTCGCGGAAGCGCTCCAGCAGGTCCTCGACGAAGCGGCGGGGATCGTGCCCGGTCTGGATAACGCGGTCGACGGCGCGGAAGACGGTGGCGGCGTCGGAGGCGGCGACGGCCTCGACGACGTCGTCGAGCAGGGATGCGTGGGTGTACCCGAGCAGGGCCACAGCGAGCTCGTAGTCCAGGCCGTTGGGGCCGGCGCCGGCCATCAGCTGGTCGAGCACTGACAGGGAGTCGCGCACCGAGCCGCCGCCGGCGCGGATTACCAGCGAGAGGACGCCCGGGGCCACGGCGACGTTTTCCTGTGTGCAGAGCAGCTCCAGGTACGCCATCAGGGGCTCAGGCGGAACCAGCCGGAACGGGTAGTGGTGGGTGCGGGAGCGGATGGTGCCGATGACCTTGTCCGGCTCCGTGGTGGCGAAGATGAACTTGATGTGTTCCGGCGGCTCTTCAACGATTTTCAGGAGCGCGTTGAAGCCGGCCGAGGTGACCATGTGGGCCTCGTCGATGATGAAGATTTTGTAGCGGTCGCGGACCGGGGCGTAGGTGGCCCGTTCGCGAAGATCGCGAGCGTCATCGACACCGCCGTGGCTCGCGGCGTCAATCTCAATGACGTCGAGCGAACCGGCGCCRCCACGGGCGAGCTCAATGCAGCTGGGGCAGACGCCGCAGGGGGTGTCAGTGGGGCCTTCCGCGCAGTTCAGGCAGCGGGCCAGGATGCGGGCGGAGGTGGTTTTGCCGCAGCCTCGGGGGCCGGAAAAGAGGTAGGCGTGGTTGACGCGGTTCTTCCGCAGCGCCGTCATCAGCGGCTCGGTGACGTGTTCCTGCCCGATAACGTCCGCGAACGAATCGGGCCGGTATCTGCGGTAAAGGGCGGTAGTAACAGTCACAGCTAAACCCTACCAATCGGCTCAGACATAAAAGACCCCCCATGCACCCGCCAGAGCCCATTTACCCTTGCTACCTTCCGGTCCTGGGGGAGTTCAACAGGATGACGCCACATGAGGGGCCGTCAAGTAGTTTACCCGACGATCGGGCGTGCCCCGAATCGGGGTGGGCGGGGTGATTCTTCTCGATGGACATGCCCATTTTTCGGGGCGTGGAGTGGGCAAGCGTGGCACCGGGGGTCGGAGATGGACATGCCCAGTCGTGTGGCCGCCGGGTGGAGATGCCCGTTGCCTCCGGAGCCCAGGGATGAACATGCCCATTTTTCGGGCCGGCGGGTGGGCATATGCCAACTATGTCCATCCGCCGACTCGAGTGATGAATATGTCCATCCGTGGAGTCGGATGATGAACATGTCCGGTGCCCCGGGAGCTATGGGATGGACATGCCCATTTTTAGGGTCACCGGGTGGGCATATACCGACTATGTCCATTGGTGGAGTCGGGCGATGGGCATGTCCGTCGCGGCGGGGCCGGGGGTGGGTTGCGGAGGGGGTGCGGACTCAATTGGGCGAAGCCGCGAAGTTCAGGTAGTCTAGTATCTGCTTTTGATTCAGAAGCAACTGGAGAATTCGCCTAGCGGCCTATGGCGCACGCCTGGAACGCGTGTTGGGTTAACGCCCTCGGGGGTTCAAATCCCCCATTCTCCGCGGTTGGCCCCGGTTCATTGAACCGGGGCCTTTTTGCATCCTGGATCGGTCGGCACTCCGCCCCAACTACTCCGCGTAACCCAGCCGGCGCAGCCGCGTCCGTGCTGCCTGTTCGCTCGGCCCCATCCGGCCCAGGGCGAGATGGACGATCCTGAGCGTGGCTCGCGTTGCCAACTTCACCGGCAGCGGGAAAGGCCCCAGCCTCGCGGTCCGCAGCCCCAGCATGTCCCGGTACTTGGGCTCGAGGCTGGCCACCGCGGCCGCGAACAGCACCCGGTAGCCGGGCCGAAGGACGGGGTGCAGCGGGGGATCGCGGATGAACGCGACCGTCTCGGCGACTTTCGCCCCCGAGGTGAGATCGCCGTCGTCGTACCAGCGGTCCAGCTGCCGGCGCATCCCGGCCTCATCCAGCGGCGGCGATTCGACCCCCATGAGCGTTCCGGCCTGGGCCCACTCGCGGACGTACGCGTCCGGGCCGCCGGGAATGGGCCGGCCCCACAGCTTATGCGCGGACAGGAACGCGTCGGTGAACGCGATGTGGACCCAGCGGAGGAGCTCGGGGTCGTTGGCCGCGTAGGGCCGCTCCACGCCGTGGCCGTCAGTGTAGGTTCCGCGCACAGATTCGTGCAGCCGCAGCACCCAGCCCGAGGCGGCACGGGCGGCCTCCGTCGACCCGTAGGTGACCGTAAAGATCCAGCGGATGGTCCCGGCCAGCCGGCCAAGGGGGTCTTCGCGGAAGCGGGAGTGGTCGTGCACCCCGGCCAGTGCGCCCGGGTGCAGCGCCTGCATCAGCAGCGCGCGGATGCCGGCCACAATGGTCGGCATGGCCCCGTGCACGGCCCAGACAGCGGAACCGGGGCGGTGGAAGCCGGGGTCGCCGCCCTCCTCGAGCCGTCCCACCCAATCGGGCACGGCGTCCCGCGTTCCGGTGAACGTCTGCTTGAGTTCCGCCTGCCATTCCCTGAGGACATTGCGCATACTCCTATTCTTACCCGGCCGGCGCGGGCGGGTACGTGTTTCCTTGGCGGGCACTACTGGGGCGCCACCCCTCTTCCGCGCGGTGGTGCGGATTGGTCCCGGAAGCCCGATAAACCGGGGTCGTGCGGAGGTTCACAGACCGGATCGATTGTGGTCACATAGGGGAGTGAGTCCGCCGAGATTGGGGTCCGGCGGAAAAACTTCGCAGGAGTCACAACGTGGGAAAACACTGGGGAAACCAAACGCGTGGACAGGCCAGGGCTTCGGGGGTGGCTGCCCGCACTCTTGCGGGAGCCGCCGGCGTCGCCTTTGTCCTGCTCCTCGTTGGGTCCCCGGCTCCCGATAACTATTCGATGCCGGCGCCCGC
Organism: Arthrobacter sp. 05L45_2; assembly: GCF_056397525.1. NCBI lineage: Bacteria > Bacillati > Actinomycetota > Actinomycetes > Micrococcales > Micrococcaceae > Arthrobacter > Arthrobacter sp. 05L45_2. The sequence continues at coordinate 8,182 of NZ_JBFTNO010000065.1, forward strand.
CTCCTCATCGGCCGAGRCTATATCCGACGCCGCCTCTGGCACCGTGGGCCCCGGTCTCCTTGACCCCGTCGCTCCCGTGACGGGGGACCCGGGCGGCGCCGGACGGGGCACCGCCGCCCTGACCGCCGACCGGCATGCCCTGGTGTCCTTCGACCGGACCACGGTCCAGACCCGGTCCAAGGACGGCAAGGTGGAACTTCGCGTCGCGTCGGCGGGCTTGGAGCGGCCGCCCAAAGGTTTCCTGATGGCCCCCCTCGAATCCTTGACCGAATCCTCGCCCTTTGGCCTGCGCATCAGTCCGCTCACCGGAACGGCCGGGGAATTCCACTGGGGCCAGGATTTCGCGGCCGCGTGCGGAACCCGGGTGTATTCGGCCGACGCCGGTGTGGTGCGGGCCGTGGGATGGCATCCCTGGGGCGGCGGGAACCGGGTGGAAATCGACCACGGCAACGGCCTGATCACCACCTACAACCACCTTCAGGGGATCGCCGTAAAGAAGGGCGAGTCCGTGGGCGTGGATGAGGTCATCGCCAAGGTGGGGACCACGGGGTCATCCACCGGGTGCCACCTCCATTTCGAGACCATCCTCAACGGCGCGCACGTCAACCCGCTGGACTGGAAATTCCTTCCCACCCGGCAGGTTGATCCGCTCGATGACATCCAGATGACCAGTTACGCCCCGGACGCCGGCAAGCCGGCTGCCGGAAGTTCGAGCACTGACTGGGCCATCCCGGTGGCCGCTGAGCATCCCCGGGAAGTCACCGGCGGAGTCCAGGAGAAACACGTTCCCGCAGTTGAGACCACGACGACGGCGAAGCCCTCACCTACCGCTACGCCGTCCCCGGCCGCGACGACGCCGGCCGCCACCCCGAGCGCGCCGGCCACGCCCTCGGCCCCCGCGGTGACGCCGACGCCGACGCCGACAGCCGCCCCCACCCCGCCGGTCGTGACGCCCACGCCGACGCCGTCGCCGACCCTCCCGGTGGTGACACCCACGCTGCCTTCCGTCACGCCTTCCCCGACACCGGCGGCGACTACCCCGGCCACCCCGGTGGCGCCGGTTCCGACGCCCGCCCCCGGGACGCTCCTGCAGCAGACGCCGTCCACGGAGCCGCCGGCCGGGTTGGCCCCCGCCACGTCCGCCCCCGCGACGCCGGCGCCGTAGCCCAAGCCCGCACCCACCCCACCCCACCCCGTCACGGACCCATACCGGCGTAGCGTGGTGTCGAAGCACAGTTGTGACTTGTTTCTGCCCCCAACCCCGCGAGGACACCACACCATGACCACCCTGCACTCCATCCCGCTGACCCTTAACGACGGCACGGAAACCGACTTCGACCGCTTCCGGGGCCAGGTGGTGCTGGTGGTGAACGTTGCCTCCCAGTGCGGGTTCACGCCCCAGTACACCGGCCTGCAGGCCCTCCATAACAAGTTCGAGGCGGAAGGCTTCACCGTCCTCGGCATCCCCTGCAACCAGTTCGCCGGACAGGAGCCAGCCGGTGACGCGGAAATTGCCGAGTTCTGCGAACGCAACTTCGGCGTGACGTTTCCGCTGACCACCAAGGCCGACGTTCGCGGCAAGAACCAGCACCCGCTTTACGAGCAGCTGACCAAATTCAAGAAGGGCCTGCTGCCCGGGCTCGTGAAATGGAACTTCGAGAAGTTCCTGGTGAACCGCGACGGCGAAGTCGTGGCCCGTTTCGCGCCGACCGTAGAGCCGGATGCTCCGGAGATCATTGAGGCCGTGCGCCGGGCGCTCGACTGAGCCGGCGCGAGGGCGCGACGGCGAGGGCGCGGCGGCGGGGACGCTCCGGGGCGCGCAAGGGCACAAGGGGCCCTACCCCTGCGCAGGCCCACGTCCTAGACTGGCCAAACCCTCCGACGTTCCGGGCATACCTGCGGTGTAAACACCCCTGCCCGCCGGCAGAGCAGCCGGCCACGGCCTGCGGAGGGTGCATCAGGAAGCTTCGTGAATCACAACTGGGCACTCAACATTGGGGTCCGTGAAACCAGGAGGAAAGTGATGACAGGAAACAAAGCCGTTGCCTACAAGGGTCCAGGAAAAGTCGAGCTGATCGACATTGACTACCCGACTTTCGAGCTCAAGGACGGCCCGGGGGTTAACCCCGCCAACGTGGGCCGCTCCGTACGCCACGGCGTAATCCTCAAAACCGTTGCCACGAACATCTGCGGCTCGGACCAGCACATGGTCCGCGGGCGCACCACGGCCCCCGCGGACCTGGTCCTCGGCCACGAAATCACCGGTGAAGTGGTGGAAGTCGGCCCGGACGTCGAATTCATCAAGGTGGGGGACATCTGCTCGGTGCCCTTCAACATCGCCTGTGGACGGTGCCGGAACTGCAAGGAGCGGAAGACCGGCATCTGCCTGAACGTCAACCCCGACCGCCCGGGCAGCGCCTACGGGTATGTGGACATGGGCGGCTGGGTGGGCGGCCAGGCCAACTACGTCCTGGTCCCGTACGCGGACTGGAACCTGCTGAAGTTCCCGGACAAGGACCAGGCCCTGGAGAAGATCATGGACCTGACCATGCTCTCGGACATCTTCCCGACGGGCTTCCACGGTGCCGTCACGGCCGGCGTCGGTGTGGGTTCCACGGTGTACGTTGCCGGCGCCGGACCCGTCGGGCTCGCGGCGGCCACCAGCGCCCAGCTGCTGGGTGCCGCCGTCGTCATTGTCGGCGACATGAATGAGGACCGGCTCAAGCAGGCCCGCAGCTTCGGCTGCGAGACCGTTGACCTCTCCAAGGGCGGCCCGGCCGAACAGATCGAGCAGATCCTGGGGGTACCCGAGGTTGACTGCGCCGTCGACGCCGTGGGCTTCGAGGCCAAGGGGCACGGCCACGATGCCAAGGAGGCGCCGGCGACGGTCCTGAACTCCCTGATGGAGCTCACGGCGGCCGGCGGCGCGCTCGGCATTCCGGGGCTCTACGTCACGGGCGATCCGGGCGGAGTGGACGAGGCCGCCAAGAAGGGTGCCCTGTCGCTGAGCCTGGGCACCGGCTGGGCGAAGTCGCTGAGCTTCACCACCGGACAGTGCCCGGTGATGAAGTACAACCGCGGCCTGATGATGGCGATCCTGCACGATAAGGTCCACATCGCGAAGAACGTCAACGCCAAGGCGATCTCCCTGGAGGACGCCCCGAAGGGCTACGCCGAGTTCGACGCCGGAGCCGCCACGAAGTACGTGCTCAACCCGAACGGCTACCTGAACTGACGGCCGGGAACGCCGGGTAATTACCTCCGGCGGGCGCACCCGGCACATGCCGGGGCAGGTATGCGTCCGCCGGAGTACCCGAATATCGGCCAGCCGGAAACATGCCTACTGGGGTTTGCGCATCGCGGACCGAATCTCTGGTTGGATAGATGTGAGAGGGACGCTGGAGGCAACCGCTTCCACCCAACCAAGAAGGTAGCGATGGAACTCATCGAGGCCGAACACCCCCGGCCGCGTCATTTCCTACTCCACTTCAGTGACGCCCATCTGCTGGGCGGCACGGACCCGCTGCACGGCGTCGTCGATAGCGACGCCCGGCTGCGGGAACTGTTTGACGAAGTCCGTGCCTCCGGCGCGCGCCCCGAGGCTGTGGTCTTCACCGGCGACCTGGCCGACCGCGGCGAGGCGGAGGCCTACGCGAAAATCCGCAGCATCGTGGAGCCCGCGTGCGAGGCCATGGGCGCGAAAATCATCTGGGCGATGGGGAACCATGACAACCGGGCCAACTTCCGGACCGGGCTGCTGGACCAGCCGGCCGACGACGCCCCGGTGGACCGCGTTGATTTCATCAACGGGCTGCGGATCATCACCCTGGACACCTCGGTACCGGGCTTCCACCACGGCGAGCTGAGCGCCGCGCAGCTGGAATGGCTTGCCGAAGAACTGTCGACGCCGGCGCCGGACGGCACCATCCTGGCGCTGCACCACCCGCCGGTCCCCTCGGTGCTGGACCTGGCGGTGCTGGTTGAACTGCGCGGCCAGGCCGCGCTCGCGGGTGTCCTGCGGAACTCCGATGTCCGCGCCGTCCTCGGCGGCCACTTGCATTATTCGACGACGGCGACGTTCGCCGGCATCCCGGTTTCGGTCGCGTCGGCCACCTGCTACACCCAGGACCTGAACGTCCCCATGGGTGGAACGAGGGGCCGTGACAGCGGGCAGTCGTTCAACCTGGTCCACGTCTACGAGCACACAATCGTTCATTCCGTGGTCCAGTTGGGCGACACCGTGCCTCCGGTGGGCGAGTTCGTCACCGGCGAGGAGGCCCGGCGGCGGATTGCGGCCGCCGGGATCCGCATTCCGGGCCAGGCGCGGCTGGAAGAACTTTCAAGGTCCGCCGGCAGCCGCGGGGTTGGCTCCCGCAGCTAGCCCGCGCCCGGCGCCGGGGTCAGAGCTCCCAGGGCGCCTTGATCGGGAAGTACTTCTCCAGGAAATCCGTGACCAGCTCGGCGCGTTCCTCGGCCTGCACCTCGGGGAAACTGCCGTCGTTGAGGCAGAAGAAGTCCATGTTCCGCTTGGACAGCAGTTTGGGCAGGTAGTTCAGGCCCGCCCGCGCCGTGGTGTCCACATACCGCACCTTGGCCGCCGTCTGGGTGACGGCCCGGCCCGTGAGCAGCGCGTAGTAATGGTAGAACGAGTTGGTCACCGAGATGTTGTCCGCGGCCCGGAACCGGCTGGCGGCCGTTTTCGCGAACTCCGCCGGAAATTCCTGTTCCATTTTCGCGGTCACACTGCGCCGGAGCGGTGCGGCGGTGTGTTCCAGGTGCCGGGTGGTGATCCGGCCGAACCGGTCCCACAGCAGTTTCCGGTTCACCCGCGCCGCGTTCTCGAAGCCGCTGCGCTCGGCGTCGTTGTCGCCCAGGCCGATGCGCGTCTCCGCCTCAATGAACTTGGTGATCCCGCCGGGGGTGAAGAACATGTCCGGCCGGACGGCCCGGCCAAAGAACATGTCGTCATTGGAATACAGGTAGTGCTCCGACAGTCCCTCGATGTGGTGCAGCTGGCTCTCGACGGCCTGCGAATTGTGCGTCGGCAGCACGGACGGGTCGGCGAAGAACTCCTCACTGCGCACAATGGTCACGCTGGGATGGTCCGCGAGCCAGGACGGGGCGGGGGAGTCCGTGGCGATGAAGATCCGGCGGATCCACGGCGCGAACATGTAAACCGAGCGCAGGGCGTATTTGAGCTCGTCGATCTGGCGGAAGCGGGCCTCGTGGTCGTCCCCCTCGCCCACCACAACGCCGGCCATCCGTGCCCGGCGGGCCGCGATGTACTCCGGGGAGCTGCCGTCAACCCAGGAAAAGACAATGTCGACGTCGAAGCTGATGTCGCTGGCGTGGTCGGCGAACATGTTCTCGATGGTGGGCCAGGTGTGCCCGTAGCGCTCGACAGTGCCGCGGACGGCGTCCTGGGCCAGCAGGGTCCGCCGGGTCAGGGAGTTTTCGATCGGCAGGATCAGCTGGTCGCCCTCGAAGCTCCAGAGTTCGAGCTGGACGCCGGCCGACGCGCCGAACTCGAGCCCGCCTTCGGGTTCCACGTGCGGCCGGTAGAGCCGGAAAATCCGGGCCTGGCGGTTGGGGGAAAGTTCCCCGTCGGCCACGAGGACGGAGGACTTCTTCTTGGCGTCCACGGTCATGGAGTAGAAGGGCTCGTCCCGGCAGGCCTCAACCAGGGCGGCGCGCAGTTCCCGGCGGTTCTTCCAGTCCACCGCGATCACCGGACGGTCGTTGTTGCCGCGGACCAGCAGGTAGTCCAGGTTCGCTCCGGCC
>NZ_JBFTNO010000066.1:0-13875 GCF_056397525.1 Arthrobacter sp. 05L45_2
ACGCACACGTCACCGCGAACCCCAACGGCGGGAATCTGCTTCAATCCGAAGCCTTCGCAGAGGTCAAACAGCACTTCGGCTGGAAACCGCTTCACCTGGTCTATGAGACGGCGGATTACACCAGCTACAACCTGGTCCTCGAGAAGTCCTTTCCGGTCCTCGGCAAACTCTGGTACCTGATCAAGGGCCCGGATGTGGCCTCGGTGGAGGACATCCCGGGCATCGCGGCGGCCAACGCCGAGTTCGTCAAGCGTGCCCGGCTCGGAGTTTTTGCCATCAAGATCGAGCCGGACATCGTCCTCTCCGACGACGCCCGCCGGGTCATCGAGGGCGCGGGGCTGGTCAAGACCCACAACCTGCAGCCCAACGACTCCACGGCGCTGCTGGACATCGCGCCGCAGGAAAACCAGCTGCTCCGCAACCTGCACTCCCGCGGCCGCAACGCCGTCCGCCGGGCCATCCGCGAGGGCGTCGAGGTCCACAACGTCGAGCCCACGGAGGAGAACTTCCRGGCSATGTACGCGCTGATGACSAACACSGTSGAGGCCAAGTCCCAGGTCCGSGTCCGSGAGTACGASTAYTACCGSCAGTTCTGGACCAACTTCSTGGMCCGCGGCCAGGGCCGCCTGCTCTTCGTCTACGAAAACGGTGTCCCCTCCGTGGGCGCCTTTGTGATCAATTACGGCCGCAAGGGCACTTACAAGGACGGCGGGTCCCTGCAGAAAAGGAGCCAGTACGGCGACTCGCACCTGGTCCAGTGGACGGCCATCAACCAGCTCAAGGAACTCGGCTGCACGGAATATGACTTCTGCGGCACACCGCCCAGCGACAAGCTGAAGGACACCTCCAACCCCTTCCACGGCCTGGGCCTGTTCAAGACCAGCTTCAGCAAGACCGTCACCGATTTCGTCGGCTGCTACGACCAGGTGCTGAGCCCGCTGAAATACAAGGCGTGGATGGCGGCGGGGGAGCGCGTCGCCCGCCAGTTGTACACCCGGCGCACGGGCCAGCAGTTCTACTAGACCGCCCCAGGGTGAAGTGAGGAGGCCGGAATGACAAAAACCCCCGACGGCCGCCGCGGGCCGCAGACCGACGGCCTGCCCAAGACCGAGCCGATGTCGCCCCTGCAGGTGCGGCAAAACGCCGCGGCCAAACGTATGCTCCGCCGGCTGGTCCAGGGTGAAAACCCGCCCACCGCGCCGCTGAGTATCGTGGACCGGCTCGCCGGCAGCCCGTACGCCAACCCGATGATCCAGGTGGGCGGCGTCGATGCCTCCGCCCGGAAAACCATTGACTTCGCCCTCAAACTCGCCGAATCCATGTTCCGTTACGGTGCCGGCGCCCTGGAAGTGGAGACCAGTATCATCGCCATCACCGCGGCGCTGGGGCTGAAGAACATCGAGGTGGACATCACCAACCAGTCGGTGGCCATCAACTACGCCCCGAAGGACCAGACCCCCATCACCCTGCTGCGGGTGGTGCGCTCGTGGACCAACAACTACGCCGGCCTGGCCGAAGTCCACCAGCTGGTCACGGACATCGTGGCCGGGGGTGTGGGACGTGAGGAGGCCGTGCGCCGGCTCGAAGAGATCACCCACAGCTCGAAACCCTTCCCGCGCTGGATGGTCACCGTGGCGTTCGGCGTGTTCTCCGCCGTCTTTGTGGGTGTGCTCGGAGGCGGGCTCGCTGCCTCGGCCGTCGCCTTCCTCTCCAACCTCCTGGTCAGCCTGCTCGCCCGGCAACTGGGCCGGTGGCGCACCCCGGACTTCTTCGTTACGGCGGCGTGTTCCTTTGTCGTCACGCTCGTCGCGCTGCTGCTGTGGCGGTTCGGCAGCCCCGTCGGGATCCAGATCGCCCCCGCCATCGTGGTGGTCGGCGGGATCCTGCTGCTGCTCCCCACGGGCCGGCTCGTCTCATCGGTGCAGGATGCGATCAACGGCTTCCCCGTCACGGCGGCCGGCCGGTTCCTCTCCACCATGCTCACGTTCGGCGCCCTGGTCTCCGGCATCGCGGTGGGCTTTGTGGTAGGTGCCATGACCGGGATGCGGTCCATCGACGTCACCGAAACATTCCCGTCGAGGTATCCGTTATGGGTGCTGGTCCTTCTGGTGGCGATCGCCGTCGTCGCTATCGGCGTCACCGAACAGACGTCCCTGAAGCTGCTGCTGCCGACGGCCGCGGTCGGTGTCATCGGCCACCTGGCCCTCATCGGCGGCACGGCTGCCGGCATCGGCCCCCGGTTCTCCCCGGCCCTGGCGGCTGTCGTGATCGGGCTCCTCGCCCGGGTGGTGGCGCTCCGGATGGGTGCCCCGCAGCTGGTGGTAGCCGTTCCGGCGGCCCTTATCCTGCTGCCCGGACTGACTATATTCCGGTCCATGTATGTACTGACGATCGAGGAATCGGCCATCCTGACCGGTGCCGTGGGGATGCTGAACGCCGGGGCCATCGTCCTGGGCGTCGCGGCCGGCATTGTGCTCGGCGACACGCTGGCCCGGCCCCTGACCCGGAGCCTGGCCAGCAACGAGCGGCGCCGGGCCCGGCGCCGCTAGGCGGGGGCCGGGGCTAGATCTTGCCGATCGGCAGTTTCTTCTCGGCCTGGAAGTCGTCTTCCACCCGCCCGCTGGCCCAGTAGCCGGAGAGCGAGACCTGCCCGCGTTCCAGGCCGCGTTCTGTGAAGAACACCTCGCGCAGCCCCTTCATGGAGCCGCGCTCCCCGTGGGCGAACACGTGGACGCGGCCTTCCGGCCACCGGGCGCCGCGCACGGCCTCCACCAGCACGCTGCTGTTCCCGGCCGGAACGCCGCGGCGCCTGAGCCAGTGGAGCTCCACGCCGGCGGGCGCCTCGAGAGTGAGGACGTCGGCGTCGTCGTCCACCTCGAGGAAGGCCAGGCCGCGGGCATCGCGCGGAAGGGACTCGATGGCCGCGCTGATCGCGGGCAACGCCGACTCGTCGCCGGCGAAGAGGTGCCAGTCGGCCGTCGGATCGGGGTTGTATCCGCCGCCGGGACCGGTGAAGACAAGCTCATCCCCGGGCCGGGCCGACGCGGCCCAGGGGCCCGCGAGCCCTTCGTCGCCGTGGACCACAAAGTCGATGGCGAGCTCGGCGGCCGCGGTGTCCACCCAGCGGACCGTGTACGTCCGGGTGTACGGCCACTGCTCGCGGGGATGGGATTCCCGGACCGCCCAGAGATCCAGCGGCTGCGGGTAGGAGACCCCGGGCTGCGGGAACGCAATTTTCACATACCGGTCCACGTACCCGTTGTTGACGTAGCCGGCGAAACCGGGACCGCCGGCCACAATCCGGACCATGTGCGGGGAGAGCTGCTCGCGGCGCAGGACGGTGAGGTTGGTCTGGGGCCGGGAGTTCCGGTTGGCGCTCGTGGCGGCGGGGACGCTGGTCATGCAGCTAAGCCTAGCCACAAACCTTTCAAGGCAGCGGCGGGAGCTCCCAGTCCACGGCGCCGCCACCCTGGCCCGCGAGCAGCTCATTGGCACGGCTGAACGGCCGGGAACCGAAGAACCCGCGCGAGGCCGACAGCGGGCTCGGGTGGGCGCTGGCGATCACCGCGGCGGACCCCAGCAGCGGCCGCACCCCTTCGGCGTCCTTGCCCCAGAGGATCGCCACCAGGGGAACCGGGCCGCCGTCGGTACCGGTCCGGTCCACCAAGGCGCGGATCGCGGCGGTCGTGACCGCCTCCCAGCCCTTGTTGCGGTGCGATCCCGCCGCTCCGGCCCGCACGCTCAGCACCCTGTTCAGCAGCAGCACACCTTGGTCGGACCAGCGGCCGAGGTCGCCGTGGACCCGCGGCGGCAGCCCCAGGTCGGCGTCGAGCTCTTTGTAGATGTTGGCCAGGCTGCGCGGGACGGGCCGGGTGGCGCCGTCCACGGCGAACGACAACCCCACCGCGTGCCCGGGCGTCGGATAGGGATCCTGGCCGACGATCAGCACCCGCACCCCTGCCAGCGGCTGCCGGAAGGCCCGCAGGACGTTCGACGGCGCCGGCAGCACCTCATGGCCGCTTGCGGCCTCGGTGGCAAGGAAATCCAGGACAGACCGGAGCTCCGGCTCGACGGGGCGCAGCGCCTCGGCCCAGTCCGTCGCCATCAGGCCGGCCAGCGGCAGGCCGGCGAGGGCGGCAAAGTCCGCGGCCTGGCCGCCTGCGGGCTCAACGTCGAAAAGGGTGTCGGGAGGAAACGAATCAGGCACCACCCCATTCTTGCAGGGCGGCCGAAGGCGCCGTTGGGACCCTCCCGCCCGTTGAATGACAAGCCTGTTATTCGGCCGTAACATAGGGGGAGTGCCGTCCCCGAAGACGCCCAGCCCCAACAACCCCATCCCCGACGAACTAGGAGTGCGCAGTGGCCGAAGCAGCACGCGAGTACCTGCCGGCGGAGGATGCCGACGCGGTGCGGACGGCGGTCTCCGAAGACTCGCCCCTGAGCAGCCGGGACCAGCAAATGCTGGCGCTGGAGCGGCAGTGGTGGAAGTATGCCGGGGCCAAGGAACAGGCCGTCCGGGAACTCTTCGATCTCTCCGCCACGCACTACTACCAGATCCTCAACGCCCTGATCGATACCGAAGCGGCCTTGGCCCACGATCCGATGCTGGTCAAGAGATTGCGTAGACTACGTACGTCACGACAACGTGCCCGCACGGCACGCCGTTTAGGCTCAGACGCGTAAAAACCGCGTAAGGCCGGTCCGGAAGCGCGGAAAGCCGCGCGGTTTCCGGCGTCGGGCCATCAGCCAGAAATCAGCAAGGACGTCGTTTTACCATGACCAAATATGCTCGGGACGAATTTGACCGGATCCCGGAGGCCTCCGCCCGGCAGGGTGTCCACCGTACCGTCTCCACCCCTTCCGCCCGCCGCCTGATTCCGATCCTGGCCGTCGGGGTGGCCGCCCTGGCCATCGGCCTGGTCGCTTTCCTCCTGCTGCCCAAGCTGGGCTTCGGACCCGGTACGGGCTCGCTGTCCGCGGACCAGGCCGGCAGCAACGCCGCCGCATCGCAGGCACCCAGCGCCGGGGCCAAGCCGTCGGCCAGCAGCAAACCGACCGCAACACCCTCACCGGCGGCCTCCACGCCGGCTGCGTCGGCCACACCGAGCGCCACCGTGGACAAGACTCAACCGGTGACCATCTACAACGGCACCGCAACAGCCGGACTCGCCGGCAGGGTCGCCTCCACCGTGACCGCCGCCGGGTGGACGCCCGGCCAGGTGGGCAACTGGAGCGGCGCGCCGCAGCAGACCTCCGTGGTGTTCTACAACGGCGCGGCACAGAAGGCCGGTGCCGAGGAACTGGGCTCCCTCCTGGGAATCAGCACGCTGGTGGATTCCGCTGATTTCCAGCTCCCGCTGGTTGTGGTCCTGGGGCCCGGCTTCAAGTAGGGCCACCGGCGTTCCGTTTCGGTTACGCCTGAATAACTATTCGCACGGCACCTGGGCACCGGCCGGGGGCCGGGTGGGAGGCTGTGGGTAGAGTGTCTGCGGACTTCGTTTCGCAGACTGCGGCGCACACTGGGGTGGGCCGCAAGCAAGCTAGCTGAAAGTGTGGAGAACATGGCATTGGGGACCGTCAAGTGGTTTAACGCGGAAAAGGGCTACGGCTTCATCACCGTGGACAGCTCCGGAGCGGACGTGTTCGTGCACTGGTCGGCGATTGCCGGCGAGGGCTACCGCGCGCTCGACGAGGGCCAGCGGGTGGAACTTGAAGTCGGCGAGGGCGAAAAGGGCCCGCAGGCCGAAAGCGTCCGGCCCGCCTAGTGGAGTTCCCCTCGACCGCGGCCGCCATCCGCCCCCTTGACCGCACGCCGAAGCTCAACCGCTATGGGCGGGTGGCCGCCGTTGGAGTGGCCACGGCGCTCGCCCTGACTTCCTGTGCCGGCTCCGGCGGCAATGCACGGGTGGAGGCAGTTGAAGCGGGCGGGGACGGAACGCTGCGGATCGGTCTGATCCTGGACAACACCGGCCAGCAGGACTTCCTCAACGCGCCCCAGCTGGCCGCGGCCAAGCTGGCCGTCAAGGAGATCAACGCGGCCGGAGGGCACAAGGGACGCCCGGTGGAACTGCTCCCGGCGTCGGTCGGCACAGACACCGCCGCCCAGGCCAAGACCCTCGTGGCGGCCAAGGCCGACGTCGTCATCGGCCCCACCGACTCCAGCCGGGCGGCGGCCGCGATCGACGTCCTGGCGCACGCCAAAGTAGCCATGATTTCCCCGGCTAACACCGCGCCGGGGCTGAGTAAATACAAGAGCGACGGCTACTACTTCCGGACCGCTGCTGCTGACATTGCGCAGGCCTCGGTGCTGGTCAAGCTCGCCAAGGACGGCGGCGCCAAGACCATCGCCGTGGTTCACGAGGAAGGCGACTACGGCAAGGAGGTGTCCGTGGCCGTCGCGGCCGCGGCGAAAGCCGCCGGCCTCGGCACCTCGGTCGACGCGGAGTTCACGCCGGGCCACGCCCAGCAGGCGGCCGCGGCTGCCAAAGCGGCCGCCCCGGACGCCGTCGTTCTGGTGGCCCGCGGCGGCGCGCAGGGGGCAATCGCCGAGCTGAACAACGCCGGCCTGGCCGGCAAGAAACTCATCCTCAGCGACGGCGCGGTCAACCAGTACGGGGACGGCCTCGGGGCCAAGGCGCTGGACGGCGCCCGGGGGATCCTCCCCGGCACCTTCCCCTCCGCGCACTTCCAGGCCGGACTGGTGGCCGTGGACCCGGGCCTGAAGGACATGGCCTTCGCGGCCGAGACCTACGACGCCGTCAACCTCGCGGCCCTCGCCGCAGCCGCTGCCGAAGACGACGCCGGCTCCTCGATCGCCGCCAAACTGGTCAGCGTCTCCGGCGGGACAGCGGCGGATGCCGGTGATTCCGGCAAATCCGGCGCGGCGACGGCCTGCGCGTCCTACCAGGACTGCATCACCGCCCTCCACGCCGGCAAACAACCCGACTACGACGGCGCCTCCGGGCCGATCAACTTCGACAGCAACGGCGACGTTACGGCCGCGGCCTACATGGTTTACACCTACGGGGCGGACAACAAGGCCGCGATGACCGGCAGCGAAACGGCCCGCAGCACCGGCTCCTGATCGCTCGTAGCGAAGAGCGCCGCCCGACGGCGGACTTCCACGCCTCCACTGCTTGCACTCTCCCCGGGGGAGTGCTAATTATTGAGTTAGCACTCCCGCGTATGGACTGCTAACCCGACGCCCGGTTCCGCCGGTCGCGGCGTGGTGGCGGGCTGACCGGGAGCGAGAGAAATACCTGGCTGGGGTGAGATCCCCGGCCCGGCGGCGTACAGAGGCTGCCGGGCAGGAATCGTCCGTCGCGGGCACCGCAGCTAAAGGTCCATTCTTAACGACTGTCCCGAAAGGACTACTGCCGTTATGGCCAAGATCATTGCATTTGATGAAGAGGCACGCCGCGGTCTTGAGCGGGGCCTGAACATCCTCGCCGACGCCGTCAAGGTCACCCTCGGCCCGCGTGGACGCAACGTCGTCCTCGAAAAGAAGTGGGGCGCCCCCACGATCACCAACGATGGTGTCTCCATCGCCAAGGAGATCGAACTGGACGACCCCTACGAGAAGATCGGCGCCGAGCTGGTCAAGGAAGTCGCCAAGAAGACCGACGACGTCGCCGGTGACGGTACCACCACGGCCACCGTGCTCGCCCAGGCCCTCGTCAAGGAAGGCCTGCGCAACGTCGCGGCCGGCGCTGACCCGCTGTCCCTCAAGCGCGGCATCGAGAAGGCCGTCGAGGCCGTCACCACCGAACTCCTGGCCTCCGCCAAGGAAATCGAAACCAAGGAAGAGATCGCCGCCACCGCGTCCATCTCCGCCGGTGACAACGAAATCGGTGCACTCATTGCCGAAGCCCTGGACAAGGTCGGCAAGGAAGGTGTCATCACCGTCGAGGAGTCGAACACCTTCGGCCTCGAGCTCGAGCTCACCGAGGGCATGCGCTTCGACAAGGGCTACATTTCCGCKTACTTCGTCACCGACGCYGAGCGCCAGGAAACGGTCCTTGAGGACCCGTACATCCTGATCGTCAACTCCAAGATCTCCAACGTCAAGGAATTGGTTGCTGTCCTCGAAAAGGTCATGCAGTCCAACAAGCCGCTGCTGATCATCGCCGAGGACATCGAGGGCGAGGCCCTGGCCACGCTGATCGTCAACAAGATCCGCGGCACCTTCAAGTCCGTCGCCGTCAAGGCACCGGGCTTCGGCGACCGCCGCAAGGCGCAGCTGGCCGACATCGCCATCCTCACCGGCGGCCAGGTCATCTCCGAGGAAGTCGGCCTCAAGCTTGAGACCGCCGGACTCGAACTGCTGGGCAAGGCCCGCAAGGTTGTTGTCACCAAGGACGAGACCACCATCGTCGAAGGTGCCGGCGACGCCGACCAGATCGCCGGCCGCGTCTCCCAGATCCGTGCCGAGATCGAAAACTCCGACTCCGACTACGACCGCGAGAAGCTGCAGGAGCGCCTGGCCAAGCTGGCCGGCGGCGTTGCAGTCATCAAGGCCGGTGCCGCAACCGAAGTTGAGCTCAAGGAACGCAAGCACCGCATTGAGGACGCTGTCCGCAACGCCAAGGCTGCCGTGGAAGAGGGCATCGTCGCCGGCGGCGGCGTGGCCCTGATCCAGGCCGGCGCCAAGGCGTTCGCCAACCTGCAGCTCGAAGGTGACGAGGCAACCGGCGCGAACATCGTCCGCGTAGCCATCGACGCCCCGCTGAAGCAGATCGCCTTCAACGCCGGCCTCGAGCCCGGTGTTGTGGTCGACAAGGTCCGCGGCCTGCCCGCCGGTCACGGCCTGAACGCTGCCACCGGCGAGTACGTCGACCTGCTGGCTGCCGGCATCAACGACCCGGTCAAGGTGACCCGCTCTGCCCTGCAGAACGCGGCCTCCATCGCCGGTCTGTTCCTCACCACCGAGGCCGTTGTGGMCGACAAGCCCGAGAAGGCCGGCGCCCCGATGGGCGGCGGCGACGACATGGGCGGCATGGGCGGCATGGGCGGTTTCTAACCACCCGGCCCTCAGGCCCTGAACGCCTGGCCTGGCAGGTTCCTGTCAGCGACGGCACGTTCGACGACGGCGGTCCCACTACTGGTGGGGCCGCCGTCGGCGTTAACAGCGGGCATCGGCGGCCCGGCCGGGCGGGGTGACGGCTTCCGTCTGGCAGGATGGTGCAGTGACGATTACAGCAGCGGCCGACGGTTCGGCCCTAGGAAATCCCGGCCCGGCCGGCTGGGCCTGGTATGTAGACGATGACTGCTGGCGTGCCGGCGGCTGGCCGCACGGGACCAACAACCAGGGTGAGCTGATGGCTGTCCTGGACCTGTTCCGGGCCACGGCACATGTCCCCGACGAGCACCTGCACATCCTGTGCGACAGCCAGTATGTGATCAACTCGGTCACCAAGTGGATGCCGGGCTGGAAGCGCAAGGGCTGGCGGAAGTCCGACGGCAAACCCGTGCTCAACGTCGAGCTGCTCAAGGAGATCGACCAGGCGCTCACCGGGCGCAAGTACACGTTCGAATGGGTCCGCGGGCACGCCGGCCACGAGCTCAACGAGGCGGCGGACGACCGTGCCCGGGCCGCAGCCACCGCCCACCAGCAGGGCGTGGCCGTGCGGCAGGGGCCCGGCTACGTCCGGGCCGGAGACAGCAGCGCAGCGGCCGCGGGCGAGGCCCCCCGGGTTCCGCAGCCGGTCGCCGCGGCCACACCTGCCGGCGCCGCCACACCCGCCGCCGGGTCCCGGGCCCCGATTGCAGAGCCCGCCCTTTTCGGTGAGTCCACCCTCTTCGCGGAACCCGACCTGTTCAGCGAGCTGGAAGAGGAATCCCGCGCCGCCGCGGCCGCCCCGGACCAGAGCCCGGAAGCACACGTCGAGGCGCTGGAGCGTGAACTGCTCCGCCCCGAAACCAGGGCCGACCTGGGCCGCACCGGAGTGCTGCTGCACCCGGACTTCACCGAGATCGGCAGCTCCGGACGGCTCTGGACCCGCGACGAAATGATGATGGCCCTTGAGGACGACCCCGGCATGGCCACCGACCTCGAACTACTGGCCGCCGACCGCCTAGGCGAGGACGCCGTGCTCCTGACCTACCGCAGCCACACCCGCACCGGGACGGCACTGCGTAGCTCGCTGTGGGTCCGTGACGGCGCCCAGTGGCGCCTCCGGTTCCATCAGGGCACCAGGGAGGCCTAGCGGCCCGCCTAAGGCCCGTTCCGCGGCCCGCAGAGTGGCAGCAGCGTGGCGGCGGGCCCGTGGGCTAGCCGCAGCGGCCCTGGCCTTTCGCGGGCTAGCTGAAGCGCTGGGCGTTGTTCAGCTCAGCCTGGGCGTAGCTGGCAGCGGCGGAGTTGAGCGCCAGGTTGATGGACGCCAGCGAGGCCTCCACCTTCCCCTGCGTCAGGGTCCACTCCGCCACCAGGGCCTGGAAGTTCGTGGCGGCTGATCCGCGCCAGCTGGCCTGGAGCTCGTCCAGGCCGTGCCGCATCGCCTGGACGTCGGCGCTGATTCTTTCGACCGTGGCCTGGACGTTGGCGGACTTGAGCTGGAGCAGTTCGGTGTCGACGGAGATGATGCTCACGGGAGGGCCTTTCGGGACGGGTGCGAATGCCCGGTATTTCCGGGTACTTTCAGCCTAGGCAGCCCGGCAGGGCCGTCCGTGCGGCCGTCTGCCCTATGTGGAAAAGCCCGTTGCAGGGACCCTTAGACCACCCTTAGACCGCCGTCGTATCCGCGGTGCCGGTCACGGCGTCGATGCCAGCCGTCCCGGCCTCGGCCGCCTCCGCCTCCCGGGTGTCCCCGCGCGGGGCGTCCGGGTCCGCCAGGAACGGGAGGCTGACCACCAGGGTGGCGCCGCCGCCGTCGGTCTGCTGGACGCGGACCGTGCCCGAATGCGAGCCGACGATGGCGGCCACAATGGCCAGCCCGAGACCGCTGCCGCCGGTTTCCCGGGTGCGGGAGGTATCCGCCCGGTAGAAGCGTTCGAAGATCCGTGCCGCCTCTTCGTCGGGGACACCGGGCCCGTGGTCCCGGACTTCAATGATGGAGTGGCGGGTTCCGTCGGCGTCGGCCTTGACACCTACGGCCAGCTCGAGCGGGGTGCCGTCCGGGGTGTACCGCAGGGCGTTGCCCACCAGGTTGCCCACCACCTGGCGCAGCTTCGCCTCGTCGCCCAGTACGGGGGCCGGGGCGCCGGTGCCGCCGTCGAGCCCGCGCAGGGAGATGACGCGGTTCCGGTCGCTGGCCTGGGTGTCCACCACGGCGTCGTGGGCGATCAGGAGCAGGTCCACGGGCTTTTGCTGGAGCGGACGCTGCTCGTCGATGCGGGCCAGCAGCAGCAGATCCTCCACCATGGTGCCCATCCGGATGGCTTCGCTCTCGATCCGCCCCATGGCGGTACCTACGTCCTCGGGCGTGGCCAGGGCGCCGTGCCGGTAGAGCTCGGAGAACCCGCGGATCGTGACCAGCGGGGTGCGCAACTCGTGGCTGGCGTCGGCGGCGAAGCGGCGCATCCGTTCCTCCGAGGCCATCCGGGCGGCGAAGGCGGTTTCGATGTGCGCCAGCATGGCGTTGAGAGACCTGCTCAGGCGGCCCACCTCGGTGTCCGGGTTGCCGACCTCCACGCGGCGGGAGAGGTCGCCGGCGGCGATGGCCGCAGCGGTTTTCTCCACCCGGGCCAGCGGCCGGAAGGAGCGGGTGACGGTCCACGTGGCGATGAAGAAGGCCAGCACCAGTGTCAGCAGCCCCACCCCGACAACCACCAGGATGGCATGCTCCATCACGGAATCCACCGGGTAGAGCGGCAGCCCGATCACCACGACGGCGGAATGCTGGTTGCCGTCCAGGACGATGACGGCCACCACCCGCCAGTTGCGTCCGTCGGTGCCGCGGACCTGGAACGGGGCCTCGCCGCGCTCGTGGGCGTCCTGCGGCGTGATGCTATCGATGGAGGGGTGCGAGCCCTTGCTGCCGCCCAGGACGTAGCCGGGCTGGCCGGGGCTGAAGAGCATCAGCGAATAGTCGGTGGGAACGTTCGGGTTCTGGTCCTGCAACTGGCTGARCGACTGCTGCTGGCGGGCCGTGTCCACGGCGGCCTTGAGCTTGTCATCGACCTGGCCCTGGAGGTAGCTGTGGAGCAGGGCGAGCGTGCCGGCGCCCGTGGCGGTCAGGGCCACAAGCATCAGCGCCATCATGATCGCAACCAGCTGCGACCGCAGCGACGCCGCCTTCCACCGGTGCAGCAAGGTCAGCGCTTCTCGGCCGTCCGGAGCACGTAACCCACGCCCCGCTTGGTCTGGATCAGGGCCGGAGCCGCAGGGTCGATGTCCACCTTGCGCCGGAGGTAGGAGATGTAGGACTCCACGATCGAGGCGTCCCCGTTGAAGTCGTACTCCCAGACGTGGTCCAGGATCTGGGCCTTGGAGAGGACGCGGTTCGGGTTGAGCATCAGGTACCGGAGCAGCTTGAACTCGGTGGGGGAGAGTTCGATGACCGTCCCGCCGCGGCGCACCTCGTGAGCGTCGTCGTCGAGCTCCAGGTCATCGACGCGGATGACGGCGTCGTCGTCCTGCAACGGCTGCGTGCGGCGCAGGACCGCGCGGATGCGCGCCACCACCTCATCGAGGCTGAACGGCTTCGTGACGTAGTCGTCGCCGCCGACGGTGAGGCCGGTGACCTTGTCCTCGGTGTCGTCCTTCGCAGTCAGGAACAGCACGGGGAAATGCTTGCCCGCGGCGCGCAGTCTGCGGGTCACGGTGAATCCGTCCATGTCGGGCAGCATCACGTCGAGGACGGCGAGGTCCGGGGCGTGCAGCTCCGCCGCGGCAAGGGCGTCGCGGCCGGTGCCGGCGGAGACCACTTCGAACCCGGCGAAGCGCAGCGAGGTAGACAGCAGCTCCCGGATGTTGGGTTCATCGTCGACGACGAGCAGCTTGGC
Organism: Arthrobacter sp. 05L45_2; assembly: GCF_056397525.1. Taxonomy (NCBI): domain Bacteria; kingdom Bacillati; phylum Actinomycetota; class Actinomycetes; order Micrococcales; family Micrococcaceae; genus Arthrobacter; species Arthrobacter sp. 05L45_2. Next base: position 12,943 of record NZ_JBFTNO010000066.1, read on the forward strand.
TTCGGGACCGTTCTTTTTCATGATTCCCATGATGCTCCCAGACTCTGTGAGTTTTCTGAAAGCCGGATGTGTGTTGAATGGGCGTCTGCTAGCCGCCGGCGCCGACGTCCTTGGCGTCCATGATCCGGTAGGCGTAGCCCTGCTCGGCCAGGAACCGCTGGCGCTTCGCGGCGAAGTCCTGGTCCAGGGTGTCCCGGGCCACGAGGGAGTAGAAACGGGCGGCCCGGCCGTCCTGTTTGGGCCGCAGCAGCCGCCCGAGCCGCTGCGCTTCCTCCTGCCGCGAGCCGAACGAACCGGAGACCTGGATCGCGACGGACGCCTCCGGCAGGTCGATGGAAAAGTTGGCCACCTTCGAGACCACGAGGGTCTTGACCTCGCCGGCGCGGAAGGCGTCGAAGAGCCGCTGGCGTTCCTTGACCGAGGTGTCGCCCTTGATCACGGGCGCCTTCAGGCGCTCGCCGATCTCATCCAGCTGGTCGATATATTGCCCGATGACCAGCAGTTGCTCGCCCGCATGTTCGGCCACGAGCCGCTCCACGATGCCGGTTTTAGTCTCGGATGTGGCGCACAGCCGGTACTTGTCCGCGTCCTCGGCCATGGCATAGGCCACCCGTTCGTCCCGGGGAAGGTCAACCCGGACTTCGACGCAGTCCGCGGGTGCGATGTATCCCTGCGCCTCGATGTCCTTCCACGGGGCGTCGTAGCGTTTGGGGCCGATGAGGCTGAAGACCTCGCCCTCGCGGCCGTCCTCGCGGACCAGGGTGGCGGTCAGGCCCAGCCGGCGGCGGGCCTGCAGGTCCGCGGTCATCCGGAAGATCGGGGCCGGCAACAGGTGCACCTCGTCGTAGATGATCAGGCCCCAGTCATTGCCGTCCACCAGTTCCAGGTGCGGGTACAGGCCGCCGCGCTTGGTGGTGAGGACCTGGTAGGTGG
>NZ_JBFTNO010000067.1:0-16675 GCF_056397525.1 Arthrobacter sp. 05L45_2
TGGTACTGACGTGGAAGAGGCAAAGAAGAACATGGCAGCTCCCCAACAAGGCACTGGCGACTCCGGAACTACGGCGGCGGCCGCAGGCGGCACGGAGGCTACGGCCCCGGCGTCGACTCCGGCGTCGACTCCGGCGTCGGACGCTCCCGCCGGCGGCACAGATGCTACGGCCGGCGGCACAGCCGCGGCGGCGAAGGACACGCGCAATACCGGCCCCGGCCGGCTGCTGATCGCGGTCTATGCGGTGTTCGCCCTCTCGGCCACGGCGCGGGCCGGGTACCAGATCCTGACGAAGTTCTCCGAAGCGCCGCTGGCGTACCTGCTGTCGGCGTTTGCCGCCGTCGTCTACATCGTGGCGACTGTCTCGCTCGCGAAAGCCGGACGTACCTGGTTCAAGGTCTCCGTGACGGCAGTGCTGGTGGAGCTGGTCGGCGTCCTTGTGGTCGGCGCACTCAGCCTGTTCGACTCGGTGAACTTCCCCCATGAAACGGTCTGGTCCTTGTTCGGCCGGGGCTACGGATTCATTCCGCTGCTGCTGCCCATCCTCGGTCTGAGCTGGCTGTACCGCCGGCGGCCCGCGCCGCGACGGCCCTAGACGCAGGCAGCAGCACAATCCTTCCGACCCGGGACGGGTCCTTGCCGCGATGACGGCCGTGCACGGATTAGTAAGCAAACTTGCCAAAGTCATAGTAAGCATGCTTATTGTAGTGTGGGAGCAACGCCGCGGATAGCGGCGCACCCAGGTGGGTCCAGCGGAGCCAGGGAGGCATCATGAGGATTATGAACGCCGTTCCCCGAGCAGGATGGGAATCCGGTCAGGCCGGTACACGCCGCGATACGCCATGTGCGGCGCGCAGCATTCTTAGCCGACTGGGGCGCCGCGGATGAGCGCCGAATCGGAGCTAAAAAAATGGCGGACGGACCAGTTGCTGTCCATGGCCGCGCGGCTGGTCGAACGCCGCAAGGACCAGGCATTGGCGGCGTTGGGTTTGACCCATGCCGCAGTCATCGCCCTCCAGGGCCTCGCCGGAGGGCCACTCAATCAGGAGCAACTGGCGCGCCGGATCGCGGTGCAAAGCCAGTCCCTGGGCAAGGTTTTGCTGCGGCTTGAAGAGTCGGGCCTGGTCAGCCGGACCAAGGACCAGCGCGACCGCCGACAGTTCTCGGTGGCGCTGACGGCCTCCGGCAGCACCGCACTGGCGACGGCGCATCAGATCGAGCGCGACGCCCTCCCCGAAGACATCGAAGGCTGGACCACGCTGCAGCACGATCTGGTGAGGATCCTGGCGGCCTTCGAGGTTCCTGGCCGGTCCTAGAGCCGGGCGGTACTAGGCCCGGGAACCGTGGACTAAGCCGGGAAGCCGGTGACTAGGACCGGGAACCGGGCAACGGGGTGGCCATCGCGTCGGGTTCCTGAAGTCCGCGGCGCAACGCCGGCCAAGCGGCCGCAAACCCCGGGTGCAGCTCCTTCTGGCTCACGGCGTCGAGCGTGACCCATTGCAGTTCGATACTCTCGGGGTCGCTGATCTCCGCTTCGAAGGGCTCGATCACCTGCGCGGCCACGGTCGTGTAGGACCAATATCCGACGTCGAACACCGAGGTAAAAAGTACGCGGACCGAACCGGGCGGAACGGCGGCCTCCTCGTGGGCCTCCCGGAGCGCGCCGTTGACGGCGTCCTCACCCTGATGCAATGCCCCGCCGGGGAGCCCCCACGTTCCGCCTTGGTCGCTCCACGTGGCGCGGTGCTGCAAGAGCACACCCTTCGCCGCGTCGTGCACAAGCAACCCCGCAGAACCGAACCGGCCCCAGAAGCGGCCGTGTTCGCCCTCCACCCAGGCATCGCCGGGGTCGCGTGGCCCCAGTGGCCGGCGCGGCCCAAGGTAAGGCCCCGGAGCCTGCCCTTCAGGGGACGACGATCCGGAGGGGTTCGGTGTGGCAGGGTCAGTCATGCTGCCAGTCTGCCATTTCTGCGGGCGGCACGCGCCGGGATGGGCCTGCCCGCGTAGCGTGAGCTCATAATCCCGGTGGTCGCTATTATGTCGTACCCCCTTGGGAGACTTGGTTTATGGGAAGCGGTGCAGCTCTCGCGTTTCGTCCGGCTGGTGGGCCGGACGGTGATCAGCGCGGGGCGCAGCCGGGCTGTGAGCTTGCGGGCGGTGCGGTGTTGGGTCGGGTGCTGGAGGACTTGCGGGGGTTGAGCGCGACGGCGGCCGCGGACGCCGCGTTGTTCGGGATCGGTGAGGCCGCGGAGTTCGCCGCCCGGGTCGAGGAGATCTCCCGGACCGTGGAATACCTGCAACTGATCGGCGCGGCCGCGGTCGAACGCACCCGCACCGAAGCCGCTGCCACCAATGACCCGGTCCTGGATGACGGGTACCGGCGGGCCGGGGATTTCCTCCGCGCCCGCCTGCACATCAGCGCCACCGAAGCCCACCGCCGGCTCGCCCTGGCCGGGACCGTGCTGCCCCGCACCGGGAGCACCGGCCAGCCCCTGGCACCCCGGCACGAGGAACTCGGCGCCGCCCTCGCCAACGGAACCGTCGGTTCCCGGCCCGCCACGATCATCAGCCAGGCCCTGGACCGGGTCCGGCCCGTCACCGACCCCGGGACCAGCACCCGGATGGAACACGCCCTGACCGCCACCGCCACCGAGTACGACCCGGACTTCCTCACCCGCATCGCCCGCCGCTGGATCGACGCCCTCGACCAGGACGGCACCGAACCCTCCGAAGAAGTCCTCCGCCAACTCCAGGGCGCCTTCATCCGCCGCCCCCGCCACGGCCTCCACCACATCGAAATCTTCGCCACCACCGACCAGTTCGAACACCTCCTCACCCTCATGAACACCGCCACCAACCCCCGCACCCCGACGGTGGAGTGGGTGCGGGACTGGACCGGCGCTCCCGCSCGCAGAAACTCCTCGACGGCCTCATCAGCGGCTGCAAACTCGCCCTCGCCAACGGCCGGCTGCCCGCCACCGGCGGCCACCGCCCCCAAATCATGGTCACCATCAACTACCAAGACCTCTACAACCACCTCACCAAAGGCRCCGGCACCCCGACACCCGGCGCTGGCCTCGCAGACACCGCCCCTGGCGGCCCGGGGACGGGGKCGATGGTGTTCACCGGRCCCGTCACCGCCTCCACCATCCGCAAAATCGCCTGCGACGCCGACCTCATCCCCGTCCTCCTCGGCACCACCGGCCGRATCCTCGAYATCGGCCGCACCAGCCGCATCTTCCCGCCCCACATCCGCAAAGCCATCACCGCCCGCGACCAAGGCTGCACCTTCCCCGGCTGCACCATCCCCGCCCCCTGGTGCGAAGCCCACCACATCACCTACTGGTCCCACGGCGGCACCACCAGCACCGACAACGGAACCCTCCTCTGCTCMCACCACCACCACCTCATCCACAAAGAACAATGGACCATCCACAACCACAACGGCACACAACGGCACCCCCTGGTACACCCCACCACCACACCTCGACCCCACCCAACAACCCCGACGCAACCACCACTTCCGACCCTAAAAAGAAGTCCAGACCGGCTGCGGGCAGAAACTGTCCTCCGCTGGGACCCATGGACTGCGGATACCCAGTGAGCACCGAGGCGGTGACGGGACGGACGGCGCGGCAATAAGCACCATGCCCTCACCGCGTCACGGTTCGTCGGCGACTAGCGGGTCTTGAACGGCAGGGGAGCGCCCGTGGGGAAGGGGAGAGCTCCCTGGTCCGGCGTCATGGTGAACCATTCGCCGTTCTGGTTGGTGAGGAAGAGGAGCTGCCGACCGCCGGCGTCGAGCGGGTCACCGTCCGGATACGACTTGCCGCACGTAACAGGCATGGACGCAACCCGGACGGGTGCAGTCCCCACATCGCCCTTGAAAACCCGTTCAACCTCAACAGCATGGATGTTGGCCTGATACCCATAGATGCGGGTTTCGCCGTCCGTCGGCTGCGGGGTGCCGACAACAACAGCTCCCGCATGGTCGAACCGTTCCTGCAGGGTGCCGAAGCGGACCCAGTCCACGCAGGCGGCCGTGTGGGAGCCCGGCTCCAGCCAGCATCCGCTGAGCACCGTCACGGAAACCAGGCTGATCGCTGCTGCCGCCGCCAGTCGCCTCATACCCAGATAGTAGGCACGGCAGTGACGCCGGGTACATGGGGAAGTGCCGCGGACTCGTCGGACTAGCGGAACAAGGCAAAGACCCGAAGGGGTTCCGGAGTGAAATCGGTGCCCTCAGTGAATCCAAGGGCCTCGTAGAAAGCCCGCTGGCCAGGTTCGTTGTCCGTGAGGAGCACCGTCTGTCGGACATGCCGGTAACGGGCCTGGACAGCTTCCAGCATGGCGCGCCCGACGCCTGCACCTTGGCACCCCGGGTCCACGAGGATGTCCTGCACRTAGCAGATGGTCGCATCGTCGGAGACGGCSCGGGCCAGCCCGACCAGCCGTCCGTCCGGGTTCCGTGCGGCGACCACAAAGGAGGAGTTTCGGAGCGCCTGTAATAACAGGCCGGGGTCCCGCGTGTACGCGGCCCACCCGACGGATTCATAGAGTGCCACCACCTCGGCGCCGGAGACCTCGGGGCTGGCGGCAATGACAAATTCGGGCATCGGACCAGTGTGGCATGCTGACCTAGTGCAACCCCCACCTTCGCCAGCGGCCCCTTCGCGAGTCCTTTTCTACGGCGTCACCGGCAGCGGCAAGTCCTCCGCCGCACACGCCTACGCTGCGCGTACCGGGCTGCCGGAGTATTCCGCCGACGACGACATTGGCTGGCTTCCGGGGTGGCGGCAACCGGATACCGCGGAACAACGCGAGCTCGCGGCGCGCATCGCCGGCCAGGACAGGTGGGTCCTCGACAGCGCCTACGGCGTGTGGCGGGACCTGGTCGTGCCCCGGGCGCAGCTGATCATAGGGCTGGACTATCCGCGGTGGCTTTCGCTGCTGAGGCTGATCCGTCGTTCGCTTCGGAGAGTCGTTGCCAGGGACGAAGTGTGCAATGGCAACCGGGAGACGTTCGCCCGACTCTTCGCGCCGGATTCGATCATCGGCTGGCACTTCCGGTCCTTTGGCCGGAAACGACGGGTCATGCGGGAACTCCAACGTTCCCCCGGGCCGGCTGAAGTCCTCCTCTTCCGTCGCCCACGGGACCTGGAAGCATGGTTGCAGCTCATCCCGCAGGCAGATCCGACGGCCGCCCGGAAGCAGTAGCCCCGCTGATATTGGAAAGCAGTACCGGGCAGGGCGCCGGGGCGGGCGATGAGGCGCGGCCGCCCCGCCTGGTACGCGGTCTGGACCCTACTTCTTCCCGAAGAGTCCGCCGAGCAGGCCGCCGAGTCCGCCGTCGTCTTTCCGGGACTGCTCCGCGGACTGCCCCTCATCCTGCCGGGCCGCGTCGTCCTGCTGTTGCCCGGGGAGGTCAATGTCGATCAGCTCACCCGGTGCCGGACCGTCGCCCGACGGCTGTCCCTGCGGTACCGCCTGGGGCTCAGCTTGGGGAGCCGGTTCCGTTGCACGGCCCGCATCGGGCGCTGGAGCTTCATCGGTGGTGCGCTGTTCGCCGCCGCCGAACATGCCGCCGAGGATGCTGCCCAGGCCGCCGCCCGCCCCTCCTGCGCCGCCACCCAGGATTCCACCCAGGATTCCGCCGAGGTCAATGCCCCCGGGTCCGGCCTGGCTCCCGGCGCCGGCGCCGGCGCCAGCTCCGGCACCTGCGCCGGCCTGGCCACGGCCGCCCAGGACCTTCTTGGCGAGGTAGGACATCACGATCGGGGCGAGCAGCGGAAGGAGCTTGCGCACCAGGTCCCCGCCCATCCCGCCGAGCTGTGCCGAGCCGGCCAGCTGGCTGGCCACCTGGTCCTGCTGGCCGCCGAAGACGTGGTTCACGATCTTTTCGCCGTCGGCGGTGTCCACCTGGGCGGCATCCACACCGCCGTCCACCAGCCCGTCCCGGTGCTGGTCCAGGGCCGACTCCAGGGCGGCTGCGCCTTCGGGGGCCTGCGCGTTGTTGTGCATGCCGGCGAGAAGCGTGGGGACAGCGGCCTCCACAGCGGCCTGGGCCGTCTGCCGGTCCGTGCCGAGCATGTCGGCGATCTGGTCTACGGGAATCTGCCCAAGGATGTCATGGAGCTCAGTCATGGCGTTCTCCTTCAGCCGCGGTCCGGCCGCGGGCATTGGTGGCGGCGGCGGCCGCATTGCCGTCGCCGAACTGGTGCCCTTGCATCGTAGCCCCGGGCCGGGTAGACGGAAAGGTAACGGCGGCGCCCGGATCCGTCCGGGACCAGCGCCGGCAGCGGGTAATCTTAGAGAGTTCCGGAGCCGGCCAGACCCTCCGGAAAAGTCCACAGCAGGCAGCAAAAGGCGAGGTAGATGGTCCACATCTGGAACGATCCGTCCGAAGTCCCGGCGGACTTCGGTCCCTCCGTGGTCACGTTCGGCAACTTCGACGGCGTGCACCGCGGCCACCAGCAGGTGCTGTCGCAACTGATCCGCACGGCCCGCCTGACCCACGCCCGCGCCGTCGCCATCACCTTCGACCCGCACCCGGCACAGGTCCACCGCCCCGAATCCGCCCCCGAGCTGATCATGGGGCTCGAAGACAAGCTGGTTGCCCTCGGCGAGGTCGGCCTGGACGCCGTCCTGGTGATGAAGTACTCGCTGGAACTGGCCAGCCTGACCCCGGAGGAATTCGTCTCCTCGGTGCTGGTGGATGCCCTCAAGGCCAGCCACGTCGTCATCGGCCACGACGCCCGGTTTGGCCGGGGCAACTCCGGCGACCTGGACACCATGAAGGAGCTGGGGGAGAAGCTCGGCTTCGAGGTGCAGGTCATCAGCGAATTCGGCTCCGAAGGCTACCCGGTGCACCGCACCGACGGAACTGACCACGACGGCGGCGCGGGCGACCGCCGCTGCTCGTCCACCTGGGTCCGGGATGCCTTGCGGGAGGGCGACGTCGCCACCGCCGCTGCCGTCCTGGGCCGGCCGCATAAGATGCGGGGCGAGGTGGTGCACGGCGCCGCCCGCGGCCGCGACCTCGGTTTCCCCACCGCCAACCTCGCTGCGGACGCCAGCGGCTACATCCCCGCGGACGGCATCTACGCCGGCTGGCTCGTAGACCAGGCCGGCATCCGCTGGCCGGCCGCCATTTCGGTCGGCTCAAACCCCACTTTTGACGGCGTCAGCCGGCAAGTCGAGGCGCACGTGATCGACCGGCCCGAAGAGGCCGTGGAGGATTTCGATCTCTACGGCCAGACAGTCGTCATCGAATTCGTGGCCCGCCTGCGCGGTATGGTCGCGTACCGTGGCCCGGAGGCGCTGGTGGAACAGATGCGCCTGGACGTCGTCCAGGCGCACGATCTCCTGACCGCGTCCCAAGGTTAAGGAAGGCACCCGACGTGACCCTAGAGAAGAACACCCGCGAGCTGGACAAGGACATTGTCCGCGACTTCAGCTCCCGGATGAGCTACGCCTCATACCTGCAGCTGCCAACGCTGCTCAGCGCCCAGCAGCCCGTGAGTGCACCGGAGCACCACGACGAGATGCTGTTCATCATCCAGCACCAGACCACGGAGCTGTGGCTCAAACTCGTGCTGCACGAACTCCGCAGCGCCGCAGCCTGGCTTCGCGCCGACGACCTCGGCTCCGCGCTCAAGGCCATCGCCAGGGTCAAGCACATCCAGAAGACCCTCACGGAGCAGTGGTCTGTCCTGGCCACCCTGACACCCACCGAGTACTCCCAGTTCCGGGGTTTCCTGGGCAGCTCATCAGGCTTTCAGTCCAGCCAGTACCGCGCCGTGGAGTTTCTCCTGGGCAACAAGAACCGCAAGATGCTGCCGGTTTTCGAATCGGACCCCGAGGCCCACGGGATGCTCCTGGAGCTCCTCGAAGCACCCAGTATCTACGACGACTTCCTTGCCTACCTCAAGCGCCAGGGCTTCGACGTGCCGGCGTCGGTCCTGGACCGCGATGTCAGCAAGGCCCACGAATTCAGCCCGGAACTTGTCCCCGTGTTCAAGTACATCTACGAAAACGCGGCCACCAACTGGGGCGCCTACGAAGCCTGCGAGGAACTCGTGGACCTCGAGGACAACTTCCAGCTCTGGCGCTTCCGGCACCTCCGGACGGTCCAGCGGACCATCGGCATGAAGTCCGGGACCGGCGGGTCCAGCGGAGTGGCCTTCCTGCAAAAAGCCCTCGAACTGACGTTCTTCCCGGAACTGTTCGCCGTCCGCACGGAGATCGGCCAGTGAGCGCCGGCACACCGGCACAGGCAGCGACCGATGCCCTGTGGCAGCGCGCGTTGGACCTCGACGCCGCGGACCCGCTGGCCGCGTACCGCGCCCACTTCGTCGGGGCGGACACGGAGCTGTCCTACCTCGATGGCAACTCCCTGGGCCGGCCCCTGAAGCGCACTGTCACGGACATCAGCAGCTTCATCCAGGACAGCTGGGGCGGCCGCCTGATCCGCGGCTGGGACGAGGAATGGCTGCAGCTGCCGCAGCAGATCGGTGACCAGCTGGGCCGGGCCGTGCTGGGCGCGGCCCCCGGGCAGACCATCATCGCCGACTCCACCACCGTGGTGCTTTACAAACTGATCCGCGCCGCGCTGGCCGCCGTCACCGATCCGGCCCGCACCGAAATCGTGCTGGACACGGACAACTTCCCGACCGACCGCTACCTCGTCGAAGGCATTGCCCGCGAAGAGGGGCTCACACTGCGCTGGATCGAGGCAGACCCCTCCGCAGGGGTCAGCGTTGACCAGGTGCGCGCCGCCACCGGGCCGGCCACCGCCGTCGTGGTCCTCAGCCAGATCGCCTACCGCTCCGGTTTCCTCGCGGACCTGCCCGGTATCACCGCCGCTGTGCACGACGCCGGCGCGCTGGTGGTGTGGGACCTGTGCCACTCCGCCGGGTCGGTGGAGATCGGCCTGGACGACGCCGGCGTCGACTTCGCCGCAGGCTGCACCTACAAGTACCTGAACGGGGGACCGGGGTCGCCCGCGTTCGCCTACGTCAACGCCCGGCACCTGGCCGGGCTGCAGCAGCCCATCTGGGGCTGGATGGGACGCAAGGACGCGTTCGAGATGGGTCCGGGCTACGAGGCGGCGGCAGGGATCCGGGGCTTCCTCAGCGGAACGCCCGCCATCTTCGGCATGCTCGCCATGCGCGGGACACTGGACCTGCTTGAGGAGGCCTCCATGGCCGCCGTCCGGGAGAAGTCACGGCTGCTGACGGCGTTCGCCGTCGAACTCCATGACGCCTGGCTGGCGCCCGCAGGGGTGCAGTTGTCCACCCCGCGGGACCCTGACCTGCGCGGCAGCCACATCACGGTGGACCATCCCGCGTTCCGTGAGATGACCGCCCAGCTGTGGGAACAGGACGTGATCCCTGACTTCCGGGCGCCGCAGGGCATCAGGATCGGGCTCTCGCCGCTGAGTACCTCCTTCGCCGAGCTGTACCAGGGTGTCGCCGCCATCCGCGGGTTGCTGGTGGGCGCGCCGGACGGTTTAGACAACATCGGCGGCGTGCCAGTAAACTAAACGTTGGATCCGGCTGCAGTCCGTGGCGGCTGGCTCTTGTTGTGTGGAGGATACCTTCCCTGTGGGGCAGGAATTCCGGCGCAGCACCCCCGGCAGTGAATTACTGACTCGGGCCTCACGGCACATCTCTAGGAGTTAACGTGGCACTTGAAGCCGCTGTAAAGCAGTCCATCATGAAGGATTTCGCAACGTCCGAGGGCGACACCGGTTCGCCGGAGGTCCAGGTTGCAGTCCTGACCCAGCGGATCAAGGATCTGACTGAGCACATGAAGGAGCACAAGCACGATTACCACACCCAGCGCGGTCTGCTGGCCATGGTTGGTCGTCGCAAGCGCATGCTCACCTACCTCAAGAACACTGACATCAACCGCTACCGTGCGCTCATCGAGCGTCTCGGCCTGCGCCGCTAGTCAGCTTTAAGGGGCGGCCCTTTCCCACGGGAAGGGCCGCCTTTTTCAAAACTCAATAGGAGGATCAACCGCATCGCGCATTCGCGGTCTTCGGTAGTGATCTCCGGGAACGGCTTCGAAGAATGAAGCCCGGCCCGTGGGTCTCGATCGATGACCGGGTGCAGTGCAGGCCAGTCGACAGATGCTGGCCTGGGTTGATGCGGATGGGCTCCGTTAACCAAGAAACGGAGGTGACTCTCTTGGAGGGTCCCGAAATCCAGTTCTCAGAAGCCGTCATTGACAATGGCCGCTTCGGCAAGCGGGTTATCCGCTTTGAAACCGGCCGTCTTGCCAAGCAGGCAGCCGGCGCAGCCATGGTCTACATCGATGAAGAGACCGCGCTGCTGTCCGCAACCACCGCCGGCAAGCACCCGCGCGAAGGTTTCGACTTCTTCCCGCTGACCGTCGACGTCGAAGAGCGTATGTACGCCGCGGGCCGTATCCCGGGTTCGTTCTTCCGCCGCGAAGGCCGCCCCTCGACCGAAGCCATCCTGGCCTGCCGCCTCATGGACCGCCCGCTGCGCCCCGCGTTCGTCAAGGGCCTGCGCAACGAGGTCCAGATCGTCGTCACCGTGCTCTCCATCAACCCGGATGAGCTCTACGACGTCGTCGCGATCAACGCCTCCTCGATGTCCACCCAGCTCTCCGGCCTGCCCTTCTCCGGCCCGATCGGCGGCGTCCGCGTTGCCCTCGTCGCCGACGAGCACGGCACCCAGTGGGTTGCGTTCCCGAAGCACTCCCAGCTGGAGAACGCCGTCTTCAACATGGTCGTCGCCGGCCGCGTTGCAGGTGACGACGTCGCCATCATGATGGTTGAAGCCGAAGCCACCGACAACTCCTGGAACCTCATCAAAGAACAGGGCGCCACCGCCCCGACCGAAGAAGTTGTTTCCGAGGGCCTCGAGGCCGCCAAGCCGTTCATCAAGGCCCTGTGCGAAGCCCAGTCCGACCTCGCAGCCCGCGCCGCCAAGCCGACCGTCGAGTTCCCGGTCTTCCTGGACTACCAGGACGATGTCTACGCCGCTGTGGAATCCGCTGCCGCCGACAAGCTGGCTGCTGTCTTCCAGATCGCCGACAAGCAGGAGCGCGACACCGCCTCGGACGAGCTCAAGGACGAGGTCACCTCTTCCCTGGCCGGCCAGTTCGAAGGCCGCGAGAAGGAGCTGTCAGCAGCCTTCCGCTCCGTCACCAAGCAGGTTGTGCGCCAGCGCATCCTCAAGGACCAGATCCGCATCGACGGCCGCGGCCTGACGGACATCCGCCAGCTCACCGCCGAGGTTGAGGTTCTGCCCCGCGTGCACGGCTCGGCCATCTTCGAACGCGGCGAGACCCAGATCATGGGTGTCACCACGCTGAACATGCTCAAGATGGAACAGCAGATCGACTCGCTGTCGCCGGTAACGCGCAAGCGCTACATGCACAACTACAACTTCCCGCCGTACTCCACCGGCGAGACCGGCCGCGTCGGTTCSCCGAAGCGCCGCGAAATCGGCCACGGCGCCCTCGCAGAGCGCGCCATCATGCCGGTGCTGCCCACCCGCGAGGAATTCCCCTACGCCATCCGCCAGGTGTCTGAGGCTCTCAGCTCCAACGGTTCGACGTCGATGGGTTCCGTCTGCGCCTCCACGCTGTCCCTGCTCAACGCAGGCGTGCCGCTGAAGGCGCCGGTTGCCGGTATCGCCATGGGCCTGGTCTCCGACCAGGTTGACGGCCAGACCCGCTACGCCGCACTGACCGACATCCTCGGCGCCGAAGATGCCTTCGGTGACATGGACTTCAAGGTCGCCGGTACCTCCGAGTTCGTCACGGCCATCCAGCTGGACACCAAGCTCGACGGCATCCCCGCCTCGGTCCTGGCCGCCGCCCTGAAGCAGGCCCGCGAAGCGCGCCTGCACATCCTGGACGTCCTGAACTCCGCGATCGACACCCCGGACGAGCTCTCCGAGTTCGCACCGCGCGTCATCGCGGTCAAGATCCCGGTAGACAAGATCGGCGAGGTCATCGGCCCGAAGGGCAAGATGATCAACCAGATCCAGGAAGACACCGGAGCCGACATCTCGATCGAGGACGACGGAACTGTCTACATTGGCGCCACCAACGGCCCGTCTGCCGACGCAGCACGGTCCGCGATCAACGCCATCGCCAACCCGCAGGTCCCGGAAATCGGTGAGCGCTACCTGGGTACGGTCGTCAAGACCACCACCTTCGGCGCCTTCGTTTCCCTGACCCCGGGCAAGGACGGTCTGCTGCACATCTCCGAGCTGCGCAAGATCGCCGGCGGCAAGCGCGTGGACAACGTCGAGGACGTTGTTTCCGTGGGCCAGAAGATCCAGGTGGAAATCACCAAGATCGATGACCGCGGAAAGCTCTCCCTCTCGCCCGTCGTGGCCGATGAGGCAGGGTCCGCTGACGCTGACAACGCTGAGGTTTCCGTGGAGGCCGCAGAGTAGTCTTTCCTGACTCGCGCAGCGGGGCCGGTGGATTCGTCCACCGGCCCCGCTGCCGTTAAAGGCAGGTAGGATTGCAGGCAGATTTGGCACGTTTCCCCTGACGGTTTTCTTGAAAGGCCTTAATGACTGTCGTACCCCTGCCGCTTGAGCAGAACCAGCACGCCGACACCCTCATCCACGGAGCCGACGGCGGCTCGCAGGTGCGCCGCTCGGTGCTCCCCGGCGGCGTCCGCGTGCTGACCGAAGCGATGCCGGGCCAGCGCTCGGCGACCATCGGGTTCTGGGTCGGCGTCGGATCGCGGGACGAAGCGCCGGGGCAGCACGGGTCCACCCACTTCCTGGAACACCTGCTCTTCAAGGGCACCAAACGGCGCACCGCGCTGGAAATCGCCTCCGCCTTCGACGAGGTCGGCGGGGAATCCAACGCCGCCACCGCGAAGGAAAGCACCTGCTACTTCGCCCGGGTCCTGGACACGGACCTCCCCATGGCGATCGACGTCATCGCCGACATGATCACCGGCGCCGTCCTGGACCCCCAGGAAATGGAGCAGGAACGCGACGTCATCCTCGAGGAAATCGCCATGGACAGCGATGACCCTACCGACGTCGCCCACGAACACTTCGTCGCCGCCGTCCTCGGCACGCACCCGCTCGGCCGTCCGATCGGCGGCACCCCGGACGCCATCCGCGCCGTGGCCCGCGACTCGGTCTGGGACCACTACCGCCGCTACTACCGTCCGGATGAGCTCGTTATCACCGCCGCCGGGGGACTGGATCACGACGTCGTCTGCGGGCTCGTCGTCGACGCCCTGCATTCGGYGGGCTGGCAGCTCGAGCACGACGCCGCCCCCGTCCAGCGCCGGTCCACCGAACGGGCGGCGATTACCGGCACGGCCGGCCTGCACGTGGTCAAGCGTCCCGTGGAGCAGGCCAACATCATCATGGGCTGCCCCACGATCGTCGCTACCGACGACCGCCGTTACGTGATGAGCGTGCTGAACGCCGTCCTGGGCGGGGGCATGTCGTCGCGGCTCTTCCAGGAGGTCCGGGAAAAGCGCGGCCTGGTGTATTCGACGTACTCCTTCGCGTCCTCCTACGCCGACGCCGGCTACTTCGGCATGTACGCCGGCTGCACCCCGTCGAAGGTCCGGCAGGTCCTGGAACTCCTCGGCGCGGAGCTGGACAAGCTGGCCGAGGGCGGGATCTCCGAAGAGGAACTGCGCAAGGCCGTCGGACAACTGAGCGGCGGCATCGTCCTGGCCCTGGAGGACACCGGGTCACGGATGTCCCGGCTGGGCCGGGCCGAGCTGGTCTCCGGCGAATACCAGGACATCGACGAGACCCTGCGCCAGATCAAGGCCGTCACCGTGGCCGACGTCCAGGAACTGGCCCGTGAACTGGCCGCCGCACCGCGGACCGTTACTGTGGTGGGCCCGTTCGAGGAAACCGAGACCTTCGGCCTCTGAGCTGATCCCCGGGGGCTTCCGCCGGGCTACCCCTCCTTTACAGCCGGGCGGCCCGGCGTGATGATGGTGGCGGGACCGCACGGGAGGAAACCCCATCGGAGGACGCATGGACCGGCCGCTGCCAGGCAGTGCACACGAGGCGCTTGAGGGCTTCCTCGGCCAGTGGAGTGGCACCACCCAGTGGGAGGCAACGGCGTGGGGTCCGGCCCGTACGGCCGCGGCCGACGTCGTTTTCGCCCGCGCCGCCGCCGGTCTCGCCGTCACCATGAGCTACCGCCATACCGATGCCGACGGCGCCAGGACCGAGGGTGTCGGTGTCTTCACCATGGACCCCGATCATCCGGACACACTCTGGTACCACGTGAACAGTATGGGCCTGCCGCCCGAGGCGCCGGCCCGTGCCAGCTGGCAGGACGGCACCCTGACCATTGAACGGCGCAGTGACCGCGGCACTGCACGGCATACCTTGAGGGTCGACGACGGGGAGCTGACCCACGCTGCCGGGCTGCGGCTGGGCCACGCGAGCGATTTCAGCCCGTTTATGACCACCGTCTGCCGCCGCGTTCCCGAGCCCGCGGCCGTTCCGGCCTAGGCTGCCCGGGCTCGGCTAGCCGCCGGCGAACGGCGGGAGCACGTCGACGACGTCGTCCGGTCCCAGCGTGGCCGCAGGGTTGCGGACGGCCACCTCGTTGAGCAGGAAGCTGGACCGGGACAGGATGCGGGCCAGCGGCGGAGTGCCGGCGGGCGGTTCGGGACGTTCGACGGCGATAATCGCCTTCACAAGGCCGGTCAGCGTGGTGCCGTCGGGCAGGTCGAACTTTTCCTCGTCCATCCCGGCGGCGGCGCGCGCGGCAGCGAAGTAACGTACGTTCACGGGTGGTTCAGCCTCCGATGGCGCTCATGCTGCGGTCCGGCTGGACGAAATCCGGGGCGTCCAGCCCGACGTGGTCCATGCCGTGGGCCTTGGGCTTGATCCACATGGCGTCCTGCCACCGCTCGGCGAGTTGTTCGTCGCTGGCGCCCTCGCGGAGCAGTCCCAGCAGGTCAATCTCCTCGCGCGAAAACAGGCAGCTCATGATCTTGCCTTCAGCGGTGATCCGGGTGCGGCGGCAGTCCGCGCAGAACGGTTCGGTGACGGAGGCGATGATGCCCACCGTGCCCAGCACGGGTCCGGTGGCCTGATCCGTTCCGGGTACCCTGGCGCGGACCTCAAAGCGTTCAGCGGGGGCGCCGTCGCGCTCCCTCGGGTCCGCGCCCAGCACGTAGTCCACCGAGAGCAGGTCACGGATTTCCGCTGCCGTGATCATGTTCCGGCGCGTCCAGCCGTGGTCGGCGTCCAATGGCATCTGTTCGATGAAGCGCAGTTCGTAGCCGCGGTCCAGGGCCCACGCCAGCAGGGCGGGCGATTCGGCGTCGTTGATGCCGCGCATCAGCACCGCATTGAGCTTGACGGGTCCGAGGCCGGCCGCCCAGGCGGCGTCGACGCCGGCGAGGACGCGGTCCAGGAAGGGACGCCGGGTCAGTTTGGTGAAGGTTTCCTCGTGCAAGGAGTCCAGCGAGACGTTGATCCGGGTCAGGCCGGCGGCTTTTAGGCCCGCGGCCTTCCTGTCCAGTCCGACGGCGTTGGTGGTCATGGAGATCGGCAGGTCCGGGTGGGCCTGGCGCAGCGCGGAAATGATATCCAGGAGGTCGGCCCGGACCAGGGGTTCGCCGCCGGTGAGCCGGAGTTCCCGGACGCCCAGCAGGTCCACTCCGATCCGGACAATCCGCACTATCTCGTCCGCGGTCATAACCGCCTGCTTGGCCAGCCATTCGAGGCCTTCGGCCGGCATGCAGTAGGTGCAGCGCAGGTTGCATTTGTCCGTCAGCGAGAGCCGCATGTCGGTGGCGCGGCGGCCGTAACGGTCCATCAGGCCGGCCGGCAGCCCGGCAGGGCGCCCGGCTGGAAGCGGCGCGGCGCCGGGGCCGCTTTCCGCCCGGGGCTGGGGCATGCCAAGCTGAACACTCATACTGTCAGGCTACGCCACCGCGGGCCGGCCATCACGCCCCTGTTGCCAGCGAACTTATGCTGGAAGGGTGAACACCTCCAGGGTTGTCCCGGCAGCACCGCCCCGGGGGCGGCTGCGGCCCGCAGGCGGGCGCCCGTTATGGTGGGCCGCCGCGGCGGGAGTGGCGGCGGTCGGCGCGGGCGTCGTCGTGGGTGAACTGGCCGCCGGGCTGGTGAGTCCCTCGGTGTCGCCGGTGACAGCAGTGGGCGGAGCCGTTATCGACGCCGTGCCGCCGGGCGTCAAGGACTGGGCTATCTCCTTATTCGGGACTTCGGACAAGCTGGCCCTGCTGACGTCGATGGTGGTGCTGATCGCAGTACTGGCCGCCTTGGCCGGGATGCTCGAATGGCGCCTCCGCTTTGCCGGGCTGGCCGTGATAGCCGTGTTCGGCGTCGTTGGCCTGGCCGCCGTACTGACCCGGGCCGGGGTAACGCCCAACGCGATTCCTGTACCGCTGCTTGGCGCGGTGCTCGGCATCATCCTGCTGCGCTGGCTGGTCCGCTTACTGAAGACCTGGCACGGCGCGCCGGCACCGGCGGAACAGCAGCAGCCGCAGCCTCCGCAGCCCCGGGATACGGCGGACGGCCCCGCCCGCCGCCGGTTCCTGCAGTCCCTGGCAGGGACGGGCCTGGTCGCCGCGATCGGCGGAGTGCTGGCGTCCACCCTGCGCGGGGCGGCAGCCGCCGTCACCGAGGTGCGTGGCAAACTGGTCCTGCCC
>NZ_JBFTNO010000068.1:0-13340 GCF_056397525.1 Arthrobacter sp. 05L45_2
GCGCAAAACTTCACGTAATTTCCGACGTCGGCATGGCAGCCGTTCCGGCCCGCACCAACGCTGCCGCCCGGGTGAAAGGACACCAGCGTATGAGCACGAAGGAAGAGATCCGATCCAGCCACCGGCTGCGCCGGGCGGCCATGTCTGCCTCGGAGCTGGACGCCGCCGGCGCCGAGGTGGCCCGTCACGGCCTGGAGTGGGCGTGCGGGCTCGCGGACGGAGCGCCCCGTACGTTTGCCGCCTACTTGGGTGTCGCCTCCGAACCGCCCACCATGCCGCTGCTGGCCGCGCTCCACCATGCCGGCCACCGGGTCCTGTTGCCGGTCTGCGAAACGGACCTGGAACTGAGCTGGGTGTACTGGACTCCGGCGTCGCAATTTGCCCGGAGCCGCTACGCCCCGATCCAGGAGCCGATGGGGGAACGGCTCGGCACGTCCGTGATGGACGGTGTGACGGGGATCGTCCTGCCCGCCACGGCCCTGGACCGCGCGGGCAACAGGATCGGCCAGGGCGGTGGCTACTACGACAAATTTCTGGCGGCGCTGGCCGACCTGCTCCCCCACCCTGCCGGGTCCGGCACAGGCGGCAGCCACCACTGGCAGCCCCTGCCGACGGCGGCCGTCGTTTACGACGGCGAGGTCCTGCCGGCCGGCAGTATTCCCACGGAGCCGTTCGACCGGAAGGTTGATTGTGCCCTGACGCCGGGGGGCGTGGTTCCCCTGTCGGACTTTTCGTAGGGCTTTTCCGGGCTTGCCTTAGGCGTTGCCTGGGCGTTGTTAGGGCTTTCCGGAGGCGGGCGTGCGGGTGATAGAATTGGCACTCAGGCCCCGCGACTGCTAAGGCAGCACCGGACCTGCTCGTTTGTCCCAAAGGAGGAATTCCCGTGCCCACGTATGCATACGCCTGCAAGGACTGCAGCCACGCCTTCGAGACCGTGCAGTCGTTCACGGACAGCTCCCTGACGACGTGCCCGGAGTGCGAAGGCACGCTGCGCAAGAAGTTCAACAGCGTCGGCGTCGTGTTCAAGGGCTCCGGCTTCTACCGGACCGATTCGCGCGATTCCAAGGGCAGCACAGTCTCCGCCGCCCCGGCCGCGCCCGCAGCGTCGTCCACGGCGTCCGCGGCCGCCAGCTAGCGACCCACGCCGGACACGGCGGGGCCACCCGGCCCGGTGTCCCTCCGGTTTTCCACATAGCCGCTCCGGCACCTGAAGCCTGAGTGCGGGTCAGTCATAGCGTGGCCGTATGGCCCACCACATCCTCCGCTCTCCACCCGCCGCACTGCCGCGCCCCAGGCCTGCAGGGCCGCAGCGTCCCCGTCCGCGCATCCGCCCCGGAACCGGCCGCCAGATCCAGCGCCGACGCCGCCTCCGCGGCTGGCTTGGCAGGCAGCGCAGGCTTGCTGTGGCCCTCCTGTTGTGCCTCGCCGCCGGGCTCACGGTGCAGCAGCTGACCCCGGCACCCGACCCGACTGTCCCGGCGTGGGCAGCGGCCCGCGACCTGCCGCCCGGACGGGTGCTGGATGCCTCCGACGTCGTCGCCATCCAGGTTCCGCCCGGCATTGTCCCCGGCGGTCCGCTGAGCCGGGCCGCGCTGGAAGGCAAGCAACTGGCCGTGGCCCTGCGGAAGGGCCAGCTGTTCGCGGATTCCCAACTCGTCGGGCCGGGCCTGCTGGCGGGGAGTCCCCCGGGTGTGGCGGCCGTTCCGCTGCGGATGGCCGATCCCGCCTCGATCCAGCTGGTCTCCCCCGGCCAGCTGGTCAACGTGGTGATCACCAACGGCGACGGCCTGGCCCAGCCCGCGGCGTCGAAGGTTCTGGCCGCTGCCGTTCCTGTTCTTTGGACCTCCGCCCAGGGCGGCCGGGCGGCCCAGTGGCTCGACGCCAAGGAGACGGACGGTCTGATAGTCGTGGCCGCAACCGCGGAGCAGGCGCGGAAGCTGGCCGGCGCATCGACGCAGGGCAAGTTGTTCTTTGTGCTGGTAGGCGCCAGTCCGGGCTAAAGGTTGTTCCGCTGACCGGCTGCCGACGGGTGAGCCGGGCTAGCCCCAGTGCGGCGGACGCTGCTCCCGCAGCCAGGCATCGTGGTCGTAGCTGCCGGGCTGGTCGCCCCAGCGGCGYGGATCGTCCTCCGCAGCCTTGTTGGGCAGCACGCCGCGGGTGCCAGCTGTGGCGGCCGCCGTTTTCGTCGGCTGCGAGGGGGCGTCCTCCGCGGCGGGTTCCTCGTCCTCGGGATCCTGATCCCCGGGGGCCGTGTCCGCAGCTTCCCCGGCGTCCTCCGCGGCGGGTTCCTGGTCCGCAGGATCCTGTTCCCCGGCCTCCGGCTCCGCGGGAGCCGGGGTGCCCGCGTAGACAAAGTCGTCGGCCAAGTCCTGGTCCACGTGGTCTTCGTTATCGCCGTGAGCACTCATGCCGCCGGCCTCCTTACTGCAATTCTCAATTCGTGCCGCCGGGCGCCGAGCAGTTCAGCCGCGGAATTTATCCGCGGAGTTTAACCGCGGTCTGCGGCCGACGCCGGAGCGTAGGCCTCCAGGCCGTCTTCGACGCTAAGGTTCTCGATGTCGTCGGAGAACCCGGGCGAGGTCCGCGACCGGCTCGGAGCAACGGGCTTCTCCAGGCCGAGGTATCCGCCGATCCGGTCAGCACAGGCGGAAGGATCCGTGAAAACCTCTATGGTCCATAGTGGCATGTACCGCCAGCCCATGCGCTCGAGCAGCTGCGGCCGGAGACGGCTCCGCTCACGCACCGACATCCGGCGGTACCGCTCGGTTCCGTCGGACTCGATGGCCACCGGGCTGGGAATCTCGGCTTCGTCCTGGCCGATKGTGTGCATGGGGTCCGCGGCCGCCACCATATCCACGACGCCGTCGTACTGGTGCCAGACCCTGGCCCCGCGGGCCCGGAGCCGGTCGCCCAAATCTGCCACCAGCGGGTCGGCACCCAGCGACTGTTCGCTGGCCGCCGCGCGGGATGCGGGGCTGCCCAGGTCGGAGTTGCCCGCGATCTCGCGGTCGAGGAGCTCGTAGAAGTCCACGGCGCCGTGGCTCAGCCGGGTCACGTCCAGATCCTCGGGACGGAAGCAGCTGAGTACGTGTACGGAGCGCCGTGCCCGGGTCATGGCCAGGGCGAACTTCGCGCGGCCACCCTCGGCCGAGAGCGGCCCGAGGCTGTGCAGGGCGCGCCCGTGCGGGGTGCGGCCGTATCCCGGGGAGAAGATCACGTGGTCCCGGACCAGCCCCTGTGCACGTTCGAGGTCCACCACGCGGAACGACTCGTCGCCGGCGGTGAAGAAGCTGCCGAGCAGTGGGTGGTTCGGCAGTTGACGGCGGATGGCCTCGCCAATCCGCGCGGCGTGCCGCAGGCTTCCCGTGACGACGGCCAGCGAGGTGCGGGGCCGGAGCCGGGCGTGGTCGAAGACCAGTTCCACCACGCGGTTCACCTCGGCGACCACCGATTCCACGCCGTCATGGTCCGCGCTGGGCAGGCCTGTCCCGTCCGGCAGGTATTCCACCGTCAGCGCCCGGTCCAGGCCGGTGGCCGACTGCCCCTCGGGAAGCCGGCGGAGTTCGCCGTCGTAGAATCCCTTGCTCAACTGCCGGACGAGGTCCTCGTCGACGGCACGGTAAACGGTCCGCAGGTTCCAGACCGGCAGTACGGCGGCCAGTGCCCGGTAGGCGCTGTCGACCGGGTGGTGCGGGTTCTCTCCGGCGGCGAGCCGTTCCACCCCCACGGTGAAGCYGCGCGGGCTGGCGATYTTGTCRTCRCCRAARGCRATGACCTGSCGGGARCGSGCSACGGCGGGCAGSACGGCCTGCAGCGAGGTCGCCTCGGCGTCGAGGATCACCACAGCATCGAAGTGCTGCTCGGCAGGGAGGAGGCTGGGGAGCAGGTACGGGCTGACGGACCAGACCGGAACCAGCCGGGGCACCAGTTCGGGTGACTGGGCTGTGAGGGCCGTCGGGGTCACCCGTCCGTCCTTGAGCAAGCTGCGCAACAGGTCGGCCTGCCGGGGATGCTCGCTGAGGGCGGCGCGCCACCGTTCGGCCAGTTTCCAGCGCAGCCGGGCGGCGCCGCTGGCGATGTGGGCGTTGTCAGCCAGGCGGTACTCAGCCTCAAGCTGTCGGAGGGCGTCGCCGTCGGACATGGCAAGGTAGTCGTCGCCGCTGATCATGGCCTCCAGCGCGGACTGCCACCAGGCGAGCTCGAGTTCAGAAGCCACCGATCCGGCAGGGACCTCCCGTTCGGCGAGGTCGGCGAGGAGTTCGCCCAGGCCGTGCTCGCGCATGTTCTCCACCAGCAGCGTCCGCTCAGGGAGAGTCTCCAGGGTGCCGGTGTCCGCGACGAGCCGTTCCAGCCGTTCCATCAGTTCGGGGTACGGCGTGTCCCGGACGTTGCCGCCGGCCTCCGTGTGCCGGACGGCKGCCGAAAGTTCGGCCAGCTCGGATTCGAGGTCACGGTACAGCGCAGTGATTTCGGCCAGGCCGGACGGGACCGCGGGGTGGCGCTGGGTGGTGGCGTATTCGGACCATGTGGCCCGCTGTTCCTGGACCAGCAACAGCGAACTGTGCAGGTCTGCGATGTGGACGCCGGGTCGGACGTATTCTTTGGCGACCCGACGCAGCCGGGAACGCTGCATCGAGGCCATCTCGATGTTCCGCTCCCGGCGCCAGGCAGAGGGGGCGGTGGCAGAGATGAGGTCGTGGACGGGTCGGTCGAAAATGTCGGGGGTGAACTTGTCCAGGCTTTCCCGGACGGCAACCAGCAAGTCGATCTGGTCGCCCCACTCGCTGAAGGTTGTCCCGAGGCGGATCTCCGCGTGCTCGGCGACCTCGTTCATGCGTTCGCGCAGCTGCGGGAGCTTCTCCGCCACGGAGACGGCCACCTGCTGCGCTTCCTGGGTTTCTTTGCGGGTCAGAAGCCGGGCTCCGTGCCAGGGGCTCATGGTGGAGGCACGGCTGAAGCTGCCCAGCTCGGCAGCGCGTTTGAGCCGGCCGGCAAGTTCCTCGCGGTCCCGGATGCTGTCCAGCACGCTGCGCTTGAGCCGAACCGTGGTGGCCGGTGCCGGGTGGATGGCGGTGAGCGCCGCCAGCGACTGCATGGCCTCGTAGGGAGAGCAGCCCCAGCGCTGGCGGACGTTGTGCAGGGACGCCACATGGTCCATCAGGGCGTGCCGGTGTTCGGTCAGCGTCGAGTGCAGGTTTTTCAGCTGCGGTTCGAGCGACTTTTCGTTCCGCACAATCGCGCGGACCAGCTGSCCCTTGAGCWKCAGSGGCGTRGAGTTGCCSGCKAGCTGSACSAGCAGSGAWTCGAGYCCSAGYGTCTCCAGCTGKSCGGAWAYTTCGCCSAGGCTGGCCCGGCGGTCGCYSACSACCAGGACGCTTTTACCCTCGTCGACCAGCGCCCCGATGGTGTTGATCGCGGTCTGGGTCTGGCCGGTGCCCGGGGGGCTGCTGACCACCAGGGAGTCGCCGGCGCGGACGGCGTCCACGACGTACTGCTGGTCCGTGTCGGCGTCGAGCAGGAGGAGCTCGTCCGCCGGGCTGCGTTCGTCGGTGCTGGGGAACCGGCCGGGGACCGGTGCGGGGACGTCCACCGGAGTGCCGGCGGCTGCGCGTGCCAGCGAGGCCACGAGCGGGTTGCCCGGGTTGATCCAGGGGTCGTCGAGGTTGCCGGAGAGGTCAGCGAAGGTGGAGACCAGCAGGTTGTGTTCGATCTCGGCGCCGTGGATCGGCTGGACCAGGGTGCCCAGGCGGTCCAGCACGGGCTGGGGATCGTACCGGGCGGTGCTGTAGGCCATCCGGGTCACGGCGTTGACGTCGAAGACAATGCCGTGGATGGATTTGAGGTGCCGGACCAGGGCCGGGTTGATCCGGGCCTGCTCGGTCAGCTGCAGCTCGTAGTCGTCCTCGCCCGGGCGGACGGTGAGTGAGATGGCGGAGAGCATCACGGGGGCGGATACCCGCTGCGGCTTGCCTCCGACGGCGGAGGTCCAGACAACGGTGCCGGCGGAGAAGTACCCGGCGTCGATGCCGCGGTCGTTTGCCAGTTCGAAGATCTTGGAGCGCAGGTTGCGGGACGCCCTCGCGGCGACAACGTACTGCTGCCGGTCGCGGATCAGGGTGGACAGGCGGGTCCGGCGCCCGGCCATCAGCTGGGCCAGGCCCGAGGGATGGGCGTGGGTCAGGTCGATGGAGCCTTCAGGGGTTTTGGTAAACCGCAGCATGGTGTCTGCTCCGGTGACGGGCTTGAGGCCCGACAGCCATTTCCTGAACTCCTCGGAGCCCTCGGGGTGGCCTTGACCTACTGACACTTCTGCCTTCTTTTCTGTGCTCACGATTTCTGGGTTCGCGCGGGACGCCCTGGACCATACCGGCATGCTTTCGAGGGTAGCCCGAATCCGGGGCCAGTGCGGGGCCGCAACACTGGCGCACACCAAATTCGTGGCTCAAATACCCCGGCCTGTCAGAAGGCCTGGCGGTTCCGGAGTGCCGGTGGCAAAGAAAATGGCCGGCCTCCGAGGAGACCGGCCATTCACTACGCTATTCCCATTCGATGGTTCCCGGCGGCTTGCTGGTGACGTCCAGCACCACGCGGTTCACGCCGTCCACCTCGTTGGTGATCCGGTTGGAGATCCGGGCCAGCAGCTCGTAGGGCAGCCGGGACCAGTCGGCCGTCATGGCGTCCTCGGAGGACACCGGGCGCAGCACGATCGGGTGTCCGTACGTGCGTCCGTCGCCCTGGACCCCGACGCTGCGGACGTCGGCCAGGAGCACGACGGGCATCTGCCAGACTTCGTTGTCGAGTCCGGCGGCGGTCAGTTCGGCGCGGGCGATGGCGTCGGCCTTGCGGAGCAGGTCCAGGCGCTCCTTGGTGACCTCGCCGACAATCCGGATGCCGAGGCCGGGGCCCGGGAAGGGCTGCCGGCCGACGATTTCCTGCGGCAGGCCGAGCTGGGCGCCGACAGCGCGGACCTCGTCCTTGAACAGGGCGCGCAGCGGTTCGACAAGTTCGAACTGCAGGTCCTCGGGAAGGCCGCCCACGTTGTGGTGGCTCTTGATGTTGGCCGCACCTTCGCCGCCGCCGGATTCGACGACGTCGGGGTACAGGGTTCCCTGSACGAGGAACTTGATCTTCTCGCCATGGGCGGCGGCCTCGGCGATGATCGCCAGTTCGGCTTCCTCGAAGGCGCGGATGAATTCGCGGCCGATGATCTTGCGCTTCGTTTCGGGATCGCTGACGCCGGCGAGGGCGGCCTGGAAGCGCTCCTGCTCGTTGGCGACGTACAGTTTGACGCCGGTGGCGGCGACGAAGTCGCGCTCCACCTGCTCTGCCTCGCCTTCACGCAGCAGGCCGTGGTCGACGAAGACACACGTCAACTGGTCGCCGACGGCACGCTGGACGAGGGCCGCGGCCACGGCGGAGTCGACGCCGCCGGAGAGGCCGCAAATCACCCGGGAGTCGCCGATCTGTTCGCGGATCCGCGCGACCTGCTCCTCAAGGATGTTGCCGGTGGTCCAGTTCGGTTCGAGCTTGGCGCCCTTGAAGAGGAAGTTCTCCAGGACTTCCTGGCCGTACGCCGAGTGCTTCACCTCCGGGTGCCACTGGACACCGTAGAGGCACTTTTCCTCGTTGGCGAAAGCGGCGACGTCGGCGCCGGCCGTCGTCGCGAGGACCTCGAAGCCCGCCGGGGCCTCATGCACGGAGTCGCCGTGGCTCATCCAGGTGCTCTGGTGCTGCGGCATTCCCTCGAGGATGGAACGGCCTTCGCCGATGGTGGTGGTCTCGGTGGCGCCGTACTCGCGCAGACCGGTCCGGGCCACCTTGCCGCCGAGGGCGTTGGCCATGGCCTGGAAGCCGTAGCAGATGCCGAAGACCGGGACGCCGGCCTCGAACAGGTCCGCCCCCACGCTGGGGGCACCCTCGGCGTAGACGCTCGAGGGTCCGCCGGAGAGGATGATGGCGGACGGGTTCTTCGCCAGCAGCTGCTCGGTGCTGTAGGTATGCGGAACAACTTCCGAATACACATTCGCTTCCCGGACGCGGCGGGCAATCAGCTGCGCGTACTGGGCACCGTAGTCAACAACCAGCACCGGCCTTTGGGACGTCTGGGATGCAGTGGGAGTGGTCACCGTACTAGCCTACTTTGCGGCGCCGGTCCCCCGCACATCGAAAAGCCTCCCGTAAGCGAACTCACAGGCCGGCGCGCCGCCGGCAACCAGGGGCCAGCGGCGCTACCGGTCAGTAGCGCTGCGGGGCCTGCGGGTTGGCGGCCAGTTCCGCGTCCACCTCGGCGTGGAACCGCTTCTCCACGAAGAAGGACAGGAACGGCACCACACCGCCGAGGGCCAGAATGATGAGCTTGGCGAAAGGCCAGCGCATTAGCGACCAGAGCCGGAAGTTGGACATCAGGTACACCACATACATCCACCCGTGCACGATCAGCACCGCGATGGAGACGTTGACCCCGCCAATGACTCCCGGGGGCTCTGCGTCGGCGAACCCGAAGCCGAAGGCCTGCCCGGTCACGGCGTTGGTGCCGCCGGCAAAGAGGTACTGGCCGAAGACGTAGCGGGCCACCAGCTCCGCGCAGAGCAGGAGCAGCATGGAACCGGTGAGGTACGCCAGGACCTTGTAGAACTTCAGGGCGGAGCGGATCTGCGCCTCGGTCCCGCCGAAGCGGCGCTTTTTGCCGCCGGGGGTTCCCGTTCCGTTGGACTGCTGCGGCTGGATGGCCGGCTGGGGCTCGATCATGATTGCACTCTCGGATTGGTTGGTTCGGTTTCGGGGGAATCTGCGTTGTGGGGACCGTCTCCGGCGGAGCGGCGGGCGGCTTCTTCGTCCTGGGCGTCCTCGAGGCCGCGGCGGTAGTCATCCTTGACCAGGCGCCACCAGATGAACAGGGCGAAGCCGGCAAACACCACCCATTCCGCGGCGTAGAAGAGGTTAAGCCAGTTCACCGTCGTCGCGGGCGGCTGCGGGCCGATCTTCAGGGGCCTGATGGCCCCCGAGACGGCGACGTCGGAGCTGCCGGACCGCTCGGCACTGGCCGCGACGAATCCCGGATAGCTGCTGACGTCCCAGAGGTTGATCAGTTCGGCGACGGACACCGCGCTGGCCCGCCCGGGGCCGGCGTCGGTGTTGGGCACCGGCGCTTCCGACGGGATCAGCCTGCCGGTGAGTTCGACGGCGCCCGACGGCGGCGGCGTCGCCTCGGAGGGGTCTGCAACCCAGCCCCGCGCGACCGGGATCCAGGTCTGCGGCGAGGCTCCGGCCCCCGTCAGGGCCGGGGCGCCCTGCACGGCGAAGGCGGAGACTATCCAGAAGCCCTTGGTGCCGCCGTTGACCCGGCCGGGCACGAGGACCTGCTTCTTCGCGTCGTAGTGGCCGGTGGCCGTGACCACCTGGTCCGCGACGGTGCCCGGGAAGTAGTGCCCAGGTGCCAGGACCGACGTCAGTGGCCGGGGATCCTCGGTGCCCGTGGAAACCGGCACCTCGGACTGCGTTGAGCGGCCGAATTGCCACTGGCTCAACAGTACGAAGACCCCCGAGATGACGATCGCAAACACAAGGCCTGCGATCCAGCGGGGTTTGAGGGCGGTTTTCAGCACCCCTTAACCGTACTTCGTCCGCGTGTAGAACAACGAAACGGTCCCTTCAAAGGGCTTGCCCCAAGAGTGGGGCACCAAGCTTGCCCCAATCTCAGTGGTCGAAGAACACCAGGCTGGAATTGATCAGTTCCGAAATCACTTCGGAATCGTAGGCGCGGCGGAGTGATTCCCGGAATGATTCCTTGGACAGGGAGCGGGCCAGGGTGGCGAGCACTTCAAGGTGCTCGGAGAAGGAACTCGCGGGCGTGGCGATCAGCAGGACAATCGTGGCGGGCCCGTCGGCGGCACCGAAGTCCAGCGCGCTGCCGTACTTGGTAATGCCGACCGCGATCGAGGTGCGGGAGACGAACTCGCTGCGCGCGTGAGGCAGCCCCACACCGCCGGGAAGCCCGGTGGCCAGCTGGTGCTCGCGGGCGTTGACGCTGCCGAGGAACCCCTCCAGGTCGGAGATCCGGCCTGCCTCGTACATTCGCTGCGCCAGCTGCGCGGCCGCGTCGAACTTGTCTTTGGCGTCCAGCTCCAGGATCACCATTTGCGGCGTGGTGAGCTCGGCATCGTACCGGTCCAGTGGTTCCGCCAAGAGGTGTCCCTTCGATGTGGCGCCAGCGCGGGCCGGCGGGTGGTGCGCCGTACGGCGCGCCCGGTCAGCGCAGCGGAACGATGTCCTCGACGCCCAGGCGCGCGGCGTCGGCGGACTCGTCGTCCGGCTGCTCCTGGCTCAGCCGTTCGGCGTCGACCCGGGCCAGGTAGTGCTTGATTTCGCTCTCGCGCTGCGCGTCACTCCAGCCGAGAACCTCGCCCATCAGTTTAGCGACTACCGGGGCCGCCGACACACCGCGGTCCCACGCCTCGATCGAGATCCTCGTCCGCCGGGTCAGGACGTCCTGCACGTGGCGGGCGCCCTCGTACTTGGCGGCGTAAACGGCTTCGGCCGCCAGGTAGTCGTCGGCACCCGGGAGCGGCTCGGCGAGCTCCGGATTCTCCCCGATGAGGGCCAGGACTTCCGGGGCCATGGATCCGTAGCGGTTGAGCAGGTGTTCGATCCGCGCCACGTGGACGCCGGTCTCGTCCGCCATCCGGTTGCGCTTGTTCCACGCCGCTTTGAAGCCGCTGGCGCCCAACAGCGGGATGGATTCGGTGCACGACGGCGGAACCCGTTCGTCCATGCTGCGGGTTGCCTCGTCGACGGCGTCCTTCGCCATGACACGGTAGGTGGTCCATTTGCCGCCGGCCACCACCACGAGGCCGGGCACCGGGTGGGCGACGACGTGTTCGCGGGACAGTTTGGCGGTCGAGTCGTTTTCCCCGGCGAGCAGCGGGCGCAGGCCGGCGTAGACACCCTCGACGTCCTCGCGGGTCAGGGGCCGTTTGAGCACCTTGTTGACGTGTTCGAGGATGTAGTCGATGTCCTTGCTCGATGCCGCGGGGTGGGCCTTGTCCAGGTGCCAGTCGGTGTCGGTGGTGCCGATGATCCAGTGCCGGCCCCAGGGGATGACGAACAGTACGGACTTCTCAGTCCGCAGGATCAGGCCCACGGTGGACTGGAAGCGGTCCCGTGGCACCACGAGGTGGATGCCCTTGGAGGCGCGCACCTTGAGCTGGCCGCGGTCGGTGACCATCGCCTGGGTCTCGTCGGTCCAGACGCCGGTGGCATTGATGACCTGCTTGGCGCGGATGTTGAAGCTGGAGCCGTCCTCGTGGTTGACCACCTTGGCGCCCACCACGCGTTCGCCCTCGCGCAGGAAGTCCACCACGGCCATCTGGTTGACCGCGTGTGCGCCGTAGTAGGCGGCGGTGCGGATGAGGTTCGCGACGTACTTCGCGTCGTCGACCTGGCCGTCGTAGTAGCGGATGGATCCGACGAAGGCGTCGTCCTTGAGGCTCGGCGCCGCCCGGAGGGTGCCGCGCCGGCTCAGGTGTTTGTGGAACGGGACGCCCCGGYTGTGGCCGCCGGTGATGGACATCGCGTCGTAGAGGGCGATGCCTGAGCCGACGTAGGGCCGTTCGACGAAGCGCTTGGTCAGCGGATAGAGGAACGGCACGGGCCGGGCAAGGTGCGGGGCGAGGACGGAGAGGATCAGGCCACGCTCGTGCAGGGCCTCTTTGACCAGGGCGAAGTCCAGCATTTCCAGATACCGCAGGCCGCCGTGGATGAGTTTCGAGGACCGGGACGATGTGCCGGCCGCCCAGTCATTGGCCTCGACAATGCCGACGCTGAGCCCGCGGGTCACGGCATCGAGGGCAGCCCCGGCACCAACGATTCCGCCGCCAACAATCAGGATGTCCAGTTCTTTGCCGGGCTGGGCGCTGGCCTTGAGCACCGCGAGTGACGCCTCGCGTTCCGCGGGTCCGAGCGCGCCGCCCGCCAAAGGAGCACCACCGGGAAAACTGTTCATCTCACGCCTCCGTCCGGATCAAACCTCGTAGTGCACCACACTACTTCCAAGTTCAGCCGTTGGGCAGGGCTCCGGGCAGCCCGGAGGAGGGCTTAGTTTCCGGCGTAGGGCGAGACGACGACGTCGACGCGCTGGAATTCCTTCAGGTCCGAATAGCCGGTGGTCGCCATGGAGCGGCGGAGCGCCCCGATGAGGTTCGAGGTGCCGTTGGTGTGGTGGCCCGGACCGAACAGGACCTCTTCGAGCGGTCCGACGGTGCCGACATTGGCCCGGTCGCCGCGGGGCAGTTCGAGGTGGTGGGCCTCCTGGCCCCAGTGCCAGCCCTTGCCGGGGGCTTCCTCGGCACGTGCCAGGGCACTGCCGAGCATCACGGCGTCGGCGCCCATGGCGATGGCCTTGACGATGTCACCCGAGGTGCCCATGCCGCCGTCGGCGATCACGTGCACGTAGCGTCCGCCGGATTCGTCCATGTAGTCGCGGCGGGCGGCGGCAACATCGGAGATGGCCGAGGCCATCGGCGAGTGGATGCCCAGGGCGCGGCGGGTGGTGGTGGTCGCTCCCCCGCCGAAGCCGACCAGGACGCCGGCGGCGCCGGTGCGCATGAGGTGCAGGGCCGGGGTGTAGCCGGCGGCCCCGCCCACGATCACCGGGACGTCGAGTTCATAGATGAACTGCTTGAGGTTCAGCGGCTCGTGATCCTTGGAGACGTGCTCTGCGGAGACGGTGGTGCCACGGATGACGAAAATGTCGACGCCGGCGGCCAGCACGGTCTTGTAGTGCTCCTGGGTGCGCTGCGGTGTCAGCGAGCCGGCCACGGTCACCCCGGCGGCGCGGATTTCGGCGAGCCGCGAGGTGATCAGTTCGGGCTGGATGGGGGCCTGGTAGAGCTCCTGCATCCGGCGGGTGACGGCCGGGCTGTTGGTCTCGTCCTCGAGGGCAGCGATCTGCTCCAGGACAGGCTGCGGGTCTTCATACCGGGTCCAGAGCCCTTCGAGGTCGAGGACGCCGAGACCGCCGAGCCTGCCGAGGGCGATGGCGGTTTCCGGCGACATCGCGGAATCCATCGGGGCGGCGATGACGGGCATATCGAACTTGTAGGCGTCGATCTGCCAGGAGACGGAGACGTCCTTGGGATCACGCGTACGTCGGTTGGGGACGATCGCAATGTCGTCCAGGGAGTAGGCACGACGCCCACGCTTGCCACGGCCAATCTCAATCTCGTAAGTCACGTGCCCACTTTACTTGACCCTGCCCGCGGGCCGTCATTTCACGCCGGCCGTTGCGGCTCGCGGGGCTCCGGGCCGCCCGGCCGCCGGATCCGCCAGGCCGATCAAGGGGC
>NZ_JBFTNO010000069.1:0-13269 GCF_056397525.1 Arthrobacter sp. 05L45_2
GGGCTGCTCCTTGTCATCTTCGGCACGGTCCGTTCGGGCCGGGGGGAGCGGGTGGCTTTTGCCGTCGGCGGCTACATAACGGCGGCCTACTGGTTCACCAGCTCCTCCAGTTTCGCCAACCCGGCCGTGACTGTGGCCCRGACAATCACCGACACCGTCGCCGGCATTGCTCCGGCATCCGCGCCGGCGTTCATCCTCGCCCAGCTACTCGGCGGCGCCGCCGGTTTCTACCTGATTCGAGTCCTCTACCCAACCGTTGCCGGCCCAGCAGTTCCCGCGGCAGATCGACCCGCGGCCGATCGAAAGGTCCCCTCATGACCGACAAGCCCTCCGTCCACTTCGTCTGCGTCCACAACGCCGGACGCTCCCAGATGGCCGCAGCCTTCCTCACCACCCTTTCCGAGGGCCGGATCGAGGTCCGGTCCGCTGGCTCCCAGCCGGCTGAGAAGGTCAACCCGGCCGCCGTGCGGGCCATGGCCGAGCTGGGGATCGACATGTCCGCCGAAATCCCGAAGGTCCTCACCGCCGAAGCGGTGCAAGATTCCGACGTCGTGATCACCATGGGCTGCGGCGATGAATGTCCGTATTTCCCGGGCAAGCGCTACGAGGATTGGATCCTGGAAGACCCTGCCGGGCAGGGAGTTGATGCTGTCCGACCGATCCGGGACGAGATCAAGAGCCGCATCGAGAGTCTCATCCAATCCCTAACCCCGGCCGCCACCTAACCCACGCTGCCTGAGGGAACCTGCCCACGCCTGAAGCCCACGTGCTAGGGAGGCGATCTGGATGGATGCCGGATGCTGCACCGAGACCGGGCGTTGTGATGACGACTTGGACTGCTGTTAGGCAGCGCCCGCCGGTGGTCTTCGGACGGCTCCCGCAATGGGGCGCCCGCCCGAAGGAGTGCGACAGGATCAGTCGCCGTGACCGCCCTGTGCGCCGGCTTCGGCGGCGGTGATGGCGAAGTTGGTGTCGAGCTTGACGGTCGCGTGCGTGCCGTCAGTCTTGGTGATAAGGGCTTCGTAAGCTGCACTGCCGTCATCCTCGGTCGTCATGTTCTCGACGGTCGCACCCGCGTTGGCTGCCAGCACGGCGGCCTTGACGTTGATTGCGGCGTCCCCGGTGAGATCGGTTTTGTTTCCGTGGCTGGCATCGCTCACTGACGTTGATGTGGCGGACGGGGTAGGGGTGGTTGCGGAGTTGGCTGGTTGTGCCATGGCGGTCAGGGCACCACCTCCGAAGGGTACGGCGATGAGGCTGGTGCGTGCTGCTATTTTCCGGATGATGTTCACGATTGTTCTCCTTGCTGGTTCCACTCCGGCTTTCGAAGCTGTTCTTATCCTCGGAGGGAAGCCTGTCGGACTACCTTCATCCTGCTGTGCGCATTTTGTGACTGTTCCGCACGCCAGAACTCCCAAAGAAGCACCCAGAAGACGGGCTCGATAGAACTGCACCCCGCCCAGATTGAGAGTTCTCTCGCCCGGGCTGGCTTCGGTGCCTCCGGCATCGCTGCCGGCAGCTCGTCCAAGACACGAGGACGCACGAGCGCATCCCCGGGGCAGCTGGCGGGAAGCATGTTCTCAGAGATCGCGCCCAGGGATCGTGCCCGATCGGGTGCTCAGGGTGGCCCGCCAAGCCAACGGCGCCCTCCACCAGGTTGTCCTCTCCCGCATGCAATCGGGCCATCGAACCCAGGACTACATTTAGGGCAAAGCAAAGGCCCCTGCTTCCCTTCTAGGGATGCAGGGGCCCCGCAATTTGGCGGTGACGGTGGGATTTGAACCCACGTTGGCTTTTACACCAAACAACATTTCGAGTGTTGCACCTTCGGCCGCTCGGACACGTCACCAACCTGACTAGGCTACCGGAGCAAGGCGCCCAACCCCAAAACGGCCGCCGCAAGAGGGTCCGCCACGCCCGTGCCCGGCCCGAAGCTTCCCCGTGTCGGCCCCCGGCGCTAGATTCGTAAGCACGATGACTACCTCCACCAGCACCGGCCGCGTATCGAGCCCGGACCACACCACGGCCACCGCCTACTGGACGGTCGGCCCGGAGCAGGGCGAGCTCCGGACCGAGGAACTGCACCAGCTGCAACCCGGCGAAGCCCTGGTGCGCGCAATGTACTCCGGCATCAGCAAGGGCACCGAGATGGTGGTGCACAACGCCCGGGTGCCCGAGTGTATTGCCGACGAAATGGCGGCACCCCACCAGGAGGGCAGCTTCCCGTCGCCGGTGAAGTTCGGCTACCTGTCCGTCGGCGTCGTCGAGCAGGGCCCGGCGGACTGGCAGGGCAAAACGGTGTTCTGCCTCCACCCCCACCAGGACCGTTACATCGTCCCCGTCGAGGCCCTGACCGAAGTCCCCGACGGCGTTCCCGCCCGCCGCGCCGTGCTCTCCGGCACCGTCGAAACCGCAGTCAACGCCCTCTGGGAGGCCGGCCCGCGCTTGGGCGACAGGGTGGCCGTGATCGGCGCCGGCCTGGTGGGCGGCATGGTCGCCAAGCTCCTCGGAACCTTCCCGCTCGGCCGGCTGCAGCTGATCGACGTCGACCCCGCCAAGCGCGCGTTCGCCGACACCCTCGGCGTCGACTTCTGCCATCCCGACGACGCCCTGCCGGACTGCGACATCGTGATCCACTGCTCGGCCTCCGGGGGCGGGCTCCGCCGCGCCCTGCAGCTGGTGGGGGACGAGGGCGAGATCATCGAGATGTCCTGGTACGCCGACCGCCTGGTCACCCTCCCGCTCGGTGAGGATTTCCACGCCCGCCGGCTCTCCCTCCGCGCCAGCCAGGTAGGCGTGGTGGCCCGGGCCCGCCGGCACCGCCGCACCACCGCGGACCGGCTCAACCTCGCCGTCTCCCTGCTCAGCGACCCCGTCTTCGACACCTTCCTCTCCGGGGCGTCGCCGTTCGCCGAGCTGCCCGACGTCGTCCAGCGCCTCTCCGACGGCACCCTGGACGCCCTCTGCCACGTCATCGAATACCCCGCCAGTGACTCAGCAGCCACCGGCTCACCCGTCCCGAACCATTCGGCAACAGAAACCACGAGGTAATCCGTGTTCAGCCTGACCGTCCGCCGTAATTTCATGATCGCCCACAGCCTCCCTCGGCCTGCCTTCGGTCCCGCCCAGGGCCTGCACGGGGCCACATTCGTCACCGAGGTGACCTTCCGGCGTCGCGCCCTGAACGAGGACTCGATCGTCCTGGACATTGGCGAGGCCGGCGACGTGCTGGACGCCGTCCTGGCGGAACTGAACTACAAAAACCTCGACGAACACCCCGACTTCGCCGGCAAACTCAGCACCACTGAAGCCGTCGCCCAGTACATCGCCGACTCCGTAGCCGGGCGCATCCGGGACGGGCAGGACGGGAAAGCCCTCGCCGGCCTCGACGTCACGCTGCGCGAAACCCCTGACGCCTGGGCCAGCTACTCCCTCGAGTTCGACGCCGGCTAAACCCCGTGGGAGCGCCCGGCGTCCGCCTCATCCTGCCCGGCAACGTCCGCCACAACTCCGGCGGCAACGCCTACAACGCCGCGCTCCTTCGTGCCCTGCAGGACCTCGGGGTAGCGGTGGAATCCTGCGGGGCCGACGGCGGCTGGCCCGTCGGCAGCGCGGCTGACCGGCAGCGCTTTAGCCAACTGCTCACCGGGTCCGACGGCGGCCAGGTCACCCTGGTGGATGGACTGGTGGCCCTCGGGGCGCCGGCTGAGCTGGAGGCCGCCGCCGCGGCCGGCACCCCGGCGTGGATCCTGCTGCATATGCCGCTGGAGGGGCACGCGGAGCTGGAACACCGCGCCCTGGACGCCGCCGCCGGAGTGATCTGCACCAGCAACTTCGCGGCGGCGGCGCTGCGTGACCGGCACGCGCTGGTCACCCCGCACGAAGGAGCCGGCCGTGCCAGGGCCGCAAAAATCTGCGTCGCCCTGCCCGGCACCGAGCCTGCCCCAGCCGCCACCGGCTCCCACCCGCCGCACCTCCTCGCCGTGGCCGCCCTCCTGCCGAACAAGGACCAGTTGCTGCTGGTACGGGCCCTGGCCGGCCTCACGGACCTGCCGTGGACGGCCACACTCGCCGGATCCGATACCGCCGACCCCCGCTACTCGGCCCGCCTCCGGCAAGAAACGGAGCGCCTCGGACTCCACGGCCGCGTCAGCCTTCCGGGCGAGCTGCGCGGCCCCGCGCTGGAAGTCGAATGGGCCGCCGCCGACCTGAGCCTGCTGATTTCACAGGCCGAAACTTACGGGCTGGTAGTGACCGAATCGCTGGCCCACGGCATCCCGGTGGTAGTCCGGCAGGGGACCGGTGCAGTGGAAGCCCTCGC
The DNA here is from genome assembly GCF_056397525.1 of Arthrobacter sp. 05L45_2. Lineage (NCBI taxonomy): Bacteria > Bacillati > Actinomycetota > Actinomycetes > Micrococcales > Micrococcaceae > Arthrobacter > Arthrobacter sp. 05L45_2. Next base: position 4,322 of record NZ_JBFTNO010000069.1, read on the forward strand.
GGCCGGAACCCCCGCCCGGACGGCGCTCCCGGCCGCCCCCGACGGCGGGGGAGCGGCGCTGCCGGGCGCCGCCGTCGCCCTCTCCGATGACCCGGCGCCGCTGGCAGCGCTGCTGCGCCGCTGGCTGACAGAACCGACGCTCCGCTCCGGCTGGCKGACGGCCGCCCTGACGGCACGGGACCACCTGCCCGGCTGGGACGCCACAGCGAGGGCAGTCCTGGCGGCCCTCGGCGACGCCGCCCGGCGGACTAGCCCGCGGCAGTTGCCCCCGGGCGACACCTGCCGGCAATTATTGCGAGCCAGCCGGGCGAAGCTGATGGAGAATGGCCCCATGACCACCGAGCCGATGACCGTGCAGCTGCCTCCCGCCAAGAGCCTCACCCCTGAACGGCTCCGTGCCTGGTCGTGGCACCGGCAAGGGCTCGACGGCTCGCTGGCCGGGTGCACCGCGGAGCAGGTGTTCGCCCGGGCTGGCTGGGCCCGCTCCGTAGGCGGCGCCAACCCCTACCTCACGCTCTTTGCCCGGGCCGGCCTGCGCCGGGAACAGGTGGACGGGGAGGTCCTGGCGCAACGGATCCTGGAGCTCCCGACGGCGCGCGGCTGCACCTATGTGCTGGGCAGTGACGACTTCGGCTGGGCGCTGCGGCTGGGGCGGGACGCGGCCGAGGCCGGTTTCAAGGTGGTGGGACGGCTCGGCGTCGACCGCGGGGAAATCACCCTGCTGGAGGAGCAGGTGCTGCACGTCCTCGCGGAGGCCGGGGTTCCCATGGACCCGCGCCAGCTCAAGGAGGAACTTGGCGATTCGGTCCGCAACCTCGGCGAGGAGGGCAAAAAGAAGGGCGCGGCGACCACGCTGCCCACCGCCCTCGGGATCCTGCAGGCAGACGGCCGGATCCGGCGGGTCCCCGCCAACGGCCGGCTCGACCAGCAGCGCTACGCCTACGAACCCTGGGGACTGCGGCCGAGCACCCTGGGCGACCACGAGGTCCGCGCCCAGCTGATCCGGCGGTACCTCGGCTGGACCGGCGGGGCGAGCTTCAAACAGTCGCAGTGGTTCACCGGCTTCACCGTCGCGCAGAGCAAAACCGCGCTCGCCGCCGTCGGTGCCGTCGAGGTTCCCACCGCCGCCGGCGGGGACCCGCTCTGGATGCTGCCGGACGACGTCGAACTCCTGGCCGCATTCGAGGAACCGGCCGAGGAACAGATCCAGTTGCTCGCCGGGACCGATTCGCTGGTGCTGCTGCGCCGGAACGCGGCGGAACTGCTGGCCGGGGCGGATCACAGCAAAGCGGCCCTGGCCCCGTTGGCGCTGCAGGCCGACCTTCCGGACCACCCCATCGTCGACCGCGGCCGGATCATCGGGCTCTGGCAGTACGATCCGGGCCGGGAAGGGATCGCCGCCTGGGTGTTCGGCACAGCAACGCCGGCCGTGACCCGGCGGATCGCCGAGGTGGAGGACTGGATCAGGGAGGACCTGGGCGACTTCCGTGCCTTCAGCCTGGACTCGCCCGCGTCGCGGCAAAAGCGGATCGATGCGCTGCGCGCGTCCACCACGGCCACCGCTAGCCGGTAGCCCGGCGGCCTCGAGCGGGCAGCGCGGTAGCCCGGCGGCCTCGCGTGGGCTGACCGCTGGCCTTCCAGCCGGCCGCCGGCGCTCCTCAGGCGCCGCGGTGCCCGGCGAAGAACCCCCGCAGCAGTGCGCCGCACTCCTGCTCCCTGACCCCGGCGTAGACCTCCACCCAATGGTTCAGCCGGCGTTCGCGCAGGATGTCGAACACGGAACCCGCGGCCCCGGCCTTCTCATCCCAGGCGCCAAAGACCACCCGCGGGATCCGGGCCAGCACCACGGCGCCGGCGCACATTGCGCACGGCTCCAGCGTGACCACCAAGGTGCAGTCTTCCAGCCGCCAGCCGTCGTCGGCCGCCCCCTCCAGGGAACGCCTGCCCCGCAGCCGGGCAGCCGCCTCCCGGATCGCGATCACCTCGGCGTGCGCCGTCGGGTCCCCGAGGGCTTCGCGCTCATTGCGCCCCGTGCCCAGCACCGAACCGTCCGGGCCGATGACGACCGCGCCGATCGGCACGTCCGCGGTGGCCAGCGCCCGGCGCGCTTCGGCAAGGGCCAGGCTCATCCATTCGGCATGGCGCGGCTCGGGGGTAGTCATGGCTCAATGGTAGTTTCGATCCTAAGCAGGCTGTGCACCCGGGCGGTGCACCGGAAAGTCGGGAGACGGCAGTGAGTACCAGGACCGAGAGCTGGCTGATGCGGCGCTGGGGTAAGTGGGTGGTGCCGTACGCCGCCCTGTGGATCACCMTGCTGATCGGCGGCGTCGTGATCGTGATGCTCGCCCTCCTCAGTGCGGAGGTCTACGACAACGTGGTGGATGACGCCGGCCTGGCCAACCTGGACAAACCCACCCTCTCCTTTATGGAGCACCTGCGCAGTCCCGGCCTGGACTCCTTCGTCACCGGGTTCACCAACATCGGCGGCGGCATCGGGATGCCCATCCTGGCCAGCATCCTGACGGCCTGGCTGACCTGGGTCTCGCGGACCTGGCGGCCCCTGATCCTCATCGGCGGCGCCGCGGCCGTGTCCATTACCGCCACGTCGCTGGGCAAAAAGCTGATCGGACGGGCCCGCCCGGACCACGCCGACGCCGTCCCCCCTTACGAGAACTCGCCGTCGTTCCCCAGCGGCCACACCCTGAACACCACGGTGGTGATCGGGCTGGTGGTCTACCTCGCCTGCCTCCAGGTGCACCGCACCATCGCACGTGTCGGCCTGATCGCCGCCGGGGTGCTCTTCATCTTCGCGATGGGTATGAGCCGGGTCTACCTGGGCCACCACTGGATGACCGACGTGATCATCGGCTGGGTGCTCGGATTCGGCTGGGTGGGGATCGTGATCCTGGCCCACMGACTCTTCCAYGTGCTSCGGCACCGGGAGCACACCGGGCCCGCCCCGACGTTCGATAACGAGGCGCACCTGCGCGACCGTGCCCCCGGCGTCGCAGGCGGCGCGGGGGCGCCCGGCGGTGATGCCGCCGACGCCGATTCGTCCGGCAGCGCGGGACGGTCCTCAGCGTCCGGGTGATAGTTTTGACCCATGCGCACTCTCGTTGTGGACCACCCGCTGGTCGCCCATAAGCTCACCGTTCTGCGGGACAAGAACACCCCGTCCCCGGTCTTCCGCCAGCTCACCGAGGAGCTCGTGACGCTCCTCGCCTACGAGGCAACCCGGGACGTCCGCACCGAACCGGTGACCATCGAGACGCCGGTCAGCACGACCATCGGCACGGCGTTCACCAAACCCACCCCGCTGGTGGTCCCGATCCTGCGCGCCGGGCTCGGCATGCTCGAGGGCATGACCAAGCTGGTTCCCACCGCCGAGGTCGGCTTCCTGGGCATGGCCCGCGACGAAGAGACCCTGGACATCATCACCTACGCCGAGCGTCTCCCCGAGGACCTGACGGACCGCCAGATCTTCGTCCTGGACCCCATGCTCGCGACCGGCGGCACCCTGCGCGAGGCCATCAAGTTCCTCTTCAAGCGCGGCGCCTCCGACGTCACCTGCATCTGCCTGCTGGCCGCCCCCGAGGGCCTCGCCAAGCTCGAAGAAGAGCTCTCGGAAGCCAACGTCACCATCGTGCTGGCCTCGATTGACGAGAAACTGAACGAAAAGTCCTACATTGTGCCCGGCCTGGGCGACGCCGGCGACCGCCTGTACGGGATCGCGGTCTAGGCTTCCGTCCGCCGGTATTCGTTCGCGGGTGCCGGCGTCGGGGGTTCCGGCGAAACGTGTCCCGGGCTAGCCTGTGCCCATGGACTGGAAACTTGAACTTGTTATGGTGCCGGTGTCCGACGTGGACCGGGCCAAGGATTTCTACGTCAACAAGGTGGGCTTCAACGCCGACTACGACGAGCGCCCCTCGGAAGGCATCCGGTTTGTCCAGCTGACTCCGCCGGGCTCCGGGTGTTCGATTGCGATCGGCGAGGGCCTCATAGATGCCCCGCCCGGCACTGCGCCCAGCCTCCAGCTGGTGGTCAGCGATATCCAGGCCGCGCACCGGCAGCTGAAGGACAACGGTGTGGACGTCAGCGACGTCGACGTCCAGGACTGGGGGCACTTCCTGTACTTCGCCGACCCGGACGGCAACAAATGGGCCGTGCAGTACATCCCCGGCCGCACGAACGGCTAGCGGGGCTCGCACCCGGCCGCGGGGCTCGCGGGCCGCGGCCGGCGACAAATGACGGCAGACGAGGGCGAGGCCCAGGATCCAGTGGATCCGGGGCCTCGCCTGAGCTTTATGTGCGGCAGGGCCGCGGGGTGTTTCTTAGTACCAGTTGTTCGCGTAGTGGAAGTTCAGGGCACCGCACGGCGAACCGTAGCGTTCCTGGACGTACTGCAGGCCCCAGTTGATCTGGGTCTTGTAGTTGGTCAGGTAGTCGGCGCCGGCGCTGGCCATCTTCTCGGCCGGCAGCGACTGCACCACACCGTAGGCGCCGCTGCTGGCGTTGGTGGCGGTGGTCTTCCAGTCSGAYTCCCKGGTCCASARCTTCATCAGGCAYTGCATCTCGCTCGGSGCCCAGCCGTGGGCGGGCAGCTGGGACGCGGCGTAGGCCTGGGCGCCTGCGGGGTCGTCGACTGCCACCGGCTTAGTGGGAGCGGGCGCCGGGGCGGCAGCCGGTTTCGGAGCCGCTGCGGCGGGAGCCTTGGCGGGCTTGACCGTGGAGGCCTGGGCCTCGACACTCATGGCCGTGGGCGACGGTGTGCTGGTGCTTCCGACGCGTTCGAAGTCCAGGGTCTCCAGCGAAGCCTTCGAGTCCTTGGCCGCCTCAGTGGTGTGGGCGGACGTACCGGAAGCCTGCCCCGCGGCGCCGGCCCCCAGCAGGACGGCGAATGCGGTGGCAACGACGGCGGCACGCTTGCCGTTGGAGCGGGTGCCGACCCGCGACAGGGCCGACGAACGCTTGGACGGCTCGGCCCGGTGACGCGCGGTGTCGGCGTCGGATGTGCGTTTAGCGCCCTCGGGGCGCGTTTGTACCTTGAATTCAGTCATGTTCGCCTCTCAACGCCTACGGAGTTAGCTGTCGGGTTCGGATGCAATATCCGGCCGCACGGATAATCGACGTGCGGCTTAACCCCTTGGGTGCATGGATGCAGAATGCCCGGGAACACTGGGTCCCCCGCCTCTGCCTGGTCCATCGGAATCCGGGAAGCGGCAGAGCATGGCGTCAATCCGGATATGCGGCCAGATCGATTGCCGCACTCTAAAACGGTACTGTACTTTCATTCAGAAGTCACATTTTGGTAACGGAGATCACGAGCTGCAGCGTGGCGTCTTGCCGCAGACCTGGTCTGTGCTGAGGCCGTCTCCGTCGCCGCCATCGGCCCCGTTTCGACGGTTCCGCGCCCACTCGACGCTTATGAACGTCGAGTCGGCAAGGAACCGTCGAAATGGCGGGGTGCGTCGGCGGCGGCTACCCCGCCAGCAGGTACACCTCGGTCCCACCGACACTCTGGGCCGTGAAGTTGGCCGCGACCCACGAGGCGATCCGGGCGGCGTCGTCCGAGCCCGTTTCGCCCTGCATCATGGTCCCGGCGATGAAGTAGTGGATCTTCCCGGCGGCCACGTACTGCTGGAACTGTTCAAGCGTCGGGGCCGGGTCCGTCCCGTTGAATCCGCCCACGGCCATCACGGGCAGCTGCGTGGCCAGCTGGTAGCCGGCAGCGTTGTTGGAGCCGACGACGGCGGCCGCCCAGGTGAAGGTGCCGGCGTCAGCCTTGAGCAGGGTGACGAGGGCGTCCGACGGCGTGCTGGCGCCGAGTAGACCTCCCATCCCGCCACCCCTGCCGCCGCCCGGACCGCCAAACCCGCCTGCACCGCCAAATGCCGGCACCATTCCGGGTGCGCCGCGGCCGGACACCGCGGGGCCGGCAGAGACGATCGCGCCGCTATGGGCTGTGGCCGCGGTGGATACCGAGTACGCCAGCGGACCGGAGAGGGCAACGGCAACTGCGAGGGACGCCGTCGTGCGCGTTAGGAGCGAAAGCGAGCCGGGGCCGGTGCGGGGACCCGTGCCTCCAAGCCCCGTCGCCCGCGCTCCACCGGACCCCAGAACGCCCCGTGCCCCGGCGAACAGCACCAGGGCCGCGGCCGCGAGGGCGCCCAGCAGGACCACCCAGCGCAACCACGGCAGGAACGCCGGCGTGCGGCCGAGGAGGGCGGTGGCCATGAATCCGGCTGCGGCGAGGGCGCCGGCCAGCACAAAGGCGGCCACCGGCTGCTCCCGCCGCTGCCACAGGAGAACCCCGCCCAGCCCGGCCAGTCCGGCGATCCCCGGAGCCAGCGCCACCATGTAATACGGGTGGATAATGCCGGCCATCAGGCTGAAGGTCAGGCCGGTGACCAGGACCCACGAGCCCCAGATGATCACGGAGGTCCGGACGGCGTCGGTCCGCGGGGCCCGCCGCCCCAGCCAGAACAACCCGGCGCCGAGCAACAGCACCGAGGGGATCAGCCACGCAATCTGGCCGCCGAACTCAGTGTTGAACAGCCGGAACAGGCCCGGGGTGCCCCAGCCGTTGCCGCCGCCCACACTCCCGGTCTCGTTCCCGCTGAGCCTGCCCAGGCCGTTATAGCCAAGGGTGAGCTCCAGGATGGAATTGTTCTGTGACCCGCCGATATACGGCCGGTCCGGCGCCGGGATGACCTCGACGGCGACCAGCCACCACCCCGCCGCGGCGGCCATTGCACCGCCGGCGGCGAGGAGATGAAGGACGCGCCTGCCGATTCCGGCCGGTGCCGCGAGCAGGTACGCCAGGGCGAACCCGGGAACCACCAGCAGCACCTGAAGCTGCTTGGTCAGGAACCCGAAGCCCAGCAGCACCCCGGCGAACAGTAGCCACCGCAGACGCGCGTCCTGGATGGAGCGCAGCACGGCGTAGGCGGCCGCCGTCATGAGGAGCACCAGCAGGGCGTCGGGGTTGTTGAACCGGAACATCAGGACGGCAACCGGGGTCAGCGCCATCACCGCGCCGGCCAGCAGCCCGGCGCGGTGGGCCAGGACCCGGTCGGCCGCAGCGGGTACCGCCGCCCGGCGGACGGCCAGATAAACGAGCCAGACCGTGCCGACACCCATCAGCGCCTGCGGGACGAGGATGCTCCAGGAGTTGAGCCCGAACAACCGCACCGAGAGTCCCATCACCCACAACGACGCCGGCGGCTTGTCCACGGTGATGGCGTTGGCGGCGTCGGACGAGCCAAAGAACCAGGCCGTCCAGTCCTGCGAACCTGCCTGGGCCGCGGCCGAATAGAAGGCGTTGGCCCAGCCGGAGGCGCCGAGGTTCCACAGGTACAGCCCGGCCGTCGCCAGGAGCAGGACCGCCAGCTCCACCCGTGCCCGCATCGAGCGAACCCCGGCCAGGTGTGCCCGCGCCGTTCCCGGCAGGCGACGTCCCTCCACCGCCCCTGCAGCCGCCCCGTCGGACATTCCGTCTGACACTCCGGTCCGCGTGCACAGGATCCCAGCCATGGCGGCCTAGCCTGCCAGCTTGTACACGGTGGCGTTACCCACGGTCTGGGCCTGGTAGTTGGCGGCCACCCAGGTGGCGACCTCGGAGTTGCCCCCGCGGCCCCCGCCCATGCCGCCGGAGATGAAGTAGCCGATCTCGCCGCGGTCCACCATGGCCTGGAACTGGGCGAGCGTCGGGTAGGGGTCGCCGCCGTTCCAGCCGCCCAGCGCAATGACGCTGGTGCCGGTGGCGAGTTCCAGGCTGGCTGCTTCGGTGGCGCCGGAGACAATCGCGGACCATTTGGTGCCGGAGGACTTCAGCAGGGTCGAGAGTTCGGACGACGATGTCGCGCCGCCCGGGCCCGCCGAGGGTCCGAATCCGCCGCCCATCGCGGACGCCGTCGGACCTGAGGTGGGGATCGAACCCGAGTGCGGCTGGGCCGCCGTCGCCAGCGTCCACGCGGCGGTTCCCAGCCCGCCGGCCAGGAGGGAGAGGACCACGACGGCGGCCGTGGCGGCTTTGCGGAGCCGCACCGGGAGCGCGGCCATGCTGTCGACCTGGAGCAGGAGGGCCGCGGCGGCCAGTACGCCCAGGGCCACCACGATCACACGGAGGCCGGGCAGCCAGGCCGGGTCGCGGCCCAGGAGGGCGGCCGACCATGCCGAGGTGGCGAGAACCGTGACGGCCAGGACGATCCGCGCCGGCCAGTGCATCCGGCCCCGCCACAGCTCCGCGGATCCGATGCCGACCAGGGCCGCAATTGCCGGGGCCAGTGCCACGGCGTAGTACGGATGCACGGTGCCGCTCATAAAGCTGAAGATGCCGGCCGTGACCACCAGCCATCCGCCCCACAGCACCAGCGCAGCGCGGGTGGATGACGTGCGGGCCTCACGCCGGGTGAACCACAGCCCGGCGGCCAGCAGGATCAGGGACGCCGGCAGAAGCCATGACACCTCGCCGCCGAAACTGGTGCCAAACATCCGGGTGAGGCCGGCCGTGCCGCCGAAGCCCACGTTGCCGCTGCCGCCCGGCCCTCCGGCATTGCCGCCAAAGCCGCCGCCGGGCATTCCTCCGCCAGTTCCCGTGATCCGGCCCAGGCCGTTGTAGCCGAACGTGAGTTCCAGGAAGCTGTTGGTCTCCGACCCCGCCATGTAGGGCCGCGCCGAGGCCGGCGTGAGCTGGAACAGGGCCAGGTAGCTTCCCGCCACGACGGCAATGCCGCCGGCGGCCGCCAGCAGGTGCAGGAGCCTGCGGCCCAGCGTTGTCGGGGCGGCCCAGAGGTAGGCGAGGGCCAGTCCGGGCACAATCAGGAAGCCCTGCAGCATCTTGGTGAGGAACGCCAGCCCAACCACCGCGCCGGCGGCAGCAAGCCACTTCCAGCCGGCCTTTTCGATCGCGCGGGTGGTGAAGTACGCGGCCAGCACCAGGCAGAGGG
>NZ_JBFTNO010000070.1:0-13186 GCF_056397525.1 Arthrobacter sp. 05L45_2
GATCCGGAAGACAAGTCGTCTACCTCCTCGAACTACGCCAGGGACACCGACTATCTTGCCCGAGTCGCCCGCAAAATCTCCCGTGTGCAGGAAGACCTCGGGTCCGCGGGCGACATCATCGATCCGGATATCCAGCGAAAGCTTGGCTACGGAGACTTACCCGCCCGGCCGAAACTAGTCAAGGGCTCCGGCGAGCAAATCATTCAGACTGCCATGCAAGGCGAACACAATCTCCGCCGTGAACTAACTTCCCTTGCAGACAGGCTTGAGAGTTCCCGTGACCACCTTCACCTGCATGACCGCAATCTGCGCCGCGTTCTGGAAACCGGGCTGCGGGTGTCCGGACAGCCCGGCCTCATTGGTGTGGCCGACGACGACGAACAGGCTGACCTCTACGCGCTGCCGTCCGGACTCGACCGGACCTGGACGCCGGGGCTGGAGGGGCTGCGCACTCGTCTCCGCCCGGATCTGGAACGCCCCATCACTTTCGATGGTGAAGAGGCGAAGGGTCGCACCGACATAGTCTACGCCCACTTGGGTCACCCGCTTATCCAACGCGCCGCGCGTGAACTGCGCGGCCAAATCTGGACCCGCTCGAATCACATCCACGGCGTGAGCGCCGTGGTAGTCGACGGGCTGGAGCAGTCCTTCGTCGCCGGCGTCGCACGCCTGGTCGTTGTCGGGGACGGCGGCACTCGCCTCCACGAGGAAGTGTTCCTTGCAGGCACAAGGCTCACTCGACGCCAGGAACTCGGCGTCGAACGCTCGGAGGATCTTCTGGTCACAGCGCTGGACGCCGAGAAGTTGACTTCACCTGCCCCCGGAGTGCTCGCCGGACTGGCCGATCTTTGGAATTCAGATGGCGCAGACGACGGCGGCATTCGCCAGCGCGTCGCCGACGCCGTCGCCTCCCGGGCTCAGAGGTTGCGCAGCGGGATCGAGGAGGACCTTGTCAAGCGCAAGACCGCCGATCTCGAACGTGTGAACGAGGTTTTCACCCGGTTCCGCCAGACATTGGCGGGCACGCTCGACAATGCCGAAGAGCGCAAACGCGAGCTTGAGGACATGCTGTTCCACGAGGAGCAGCGCCAGCGCGAGAAGGACTTGATAAACATCAGAAGGCGTCTCGACGCCCTCGCCGAGGAGCAGCGCGATGAGCGGGACGCCGTGTCCAGGCGCTACGCCAATCTTCAACCGCACACATTTGTCGCCGCGGTCGTGTTCGCACTGAGCCCGGCAGATGCTGAGAGACTGGGGAAGAACGATGGCAACTAAGGACCCTTGGGAGTGGCTGTCTCTCGTCGACGTTGATGGGCCGTTCCTTTCGCGCGCAGCCCTCAAATCGGTGTTCCCCAACGGACTCGACCGGCCGTACAACGCCATCGACGACGTCAACAGCACCTTCATCTACGAGCACACTGTGTGGTCAAAGGTGTGGACCGCCCGTCAAGGTCAGCCAGGTCCCGCTCAGGACTTCGCTTCGCGGGACCGCTGGGTCACGTCAGTCCTCCGCGATCTTCTGCAGTGGGGCGACTACCTCGACGAGCATCCCGACTCCACGATCGTCGCCAGTTCGCCTGATGGGGACCTGACCGTACGCCCCTGGGCCGCGCTGGACGCCGGTGACGGCCGGGCCGCCCTGGTCGTAGTCGTCGACCCGACCGACGATCTCCGACGAACCGGCGCCGACGGGTGGGCCGCCGACGCCATCGACCGCACCGCCGCCCTCCTGCGCGAAGCGAAAGTCAGTGTCGGGCTCGTCACCGACGGCCGCTGGTGGGGCATCGTCTCCGCCGTCCGCGACGTCACTACAGCGAGCGGCGTCTTCGATTCGCTCATCTGGCGTGAGGAACGGGACAGCAGGGACGCATTCCTAGCCCTCGCCGGACTCGTCTCGCTCGCTGGCGGCGCCGCCGAGAAGCGTCTGCCGAAGTTGTTCGAGCTCAGCGTCGCCAGCGCCGAGGCAATCACCGAGGCCCTGGGCGACCAGGTCCGTCGCGCGGTAGAACTCGTCCTCCAGGCCATGTCCGAGTCGCACTTGCGGGCCATCGCCAACGGGGAGGAATCGCCTCTCCCGGACGACAGCAAGCAGGTCTACGAAGCGGCCGTATCCGTGCTCATGCGCGTCGTCTTCCTCCTCTTCGCCGAGGAACGCGCCCTGCTGCCGCAGCACCAGATGTACCGCGAGTCTTACGCCATTTCCGGGGTGCGCGTCGACTTGGAGCACCACGCGCAGAACGACACCGAAGAGGCCCTCGACCACACCTGGGAGACCTGGCACCGCCTACTCGCCGCCAGCACCGCAATCTTCTCCGGCGCCACATTCGAAGACACCCGGATGCCGGCGTACGGTGGATCCCTGTTCGACCCGGCCCGCTTCCCATGGCTACGGACGACCAACCCACAGGGGCAGCTCTCCGTCCGCGTCTCCGACCGGGTCATGCTCCAAGTCCTCAAGGCCGTGCAGATCGCACATGTAGGCGGCGAAGCCCGCCAGCTGTCATTCCGCGACCTCGACGTCGAACAGATCGGCTACGTCTACGAGGGTCTGCTCGGCTATTCCGCCGAATACACCCGGGACGTGGTCGTCGGACTCCAAGGCAAGAGCGGGTACGAGCCCGAAATCGCTTTGACCGAGTTGCGCACGATTGTCGACGCCGCGACCAACGGAGCAGACTTTGCCAAGAAACTCATCGACCATCTGGGCAAGACCCAACCCAATGCGAAACCCGCTACAGCACGACAAATCGCGAAAGCGTTCGAGGCGGACGACGAAACGACTGCCGCCGACGCCCGCACCCGCCTCGGTTTCGTGCTGCTTGGCCACACCGAGTTGGTCGACCAGCTCGCGCCGCTGCACGCCCTAATCCGAAACGACCTTCGCGACTTCCCGTACGTGGTCCCGGAGAACGGACTTGTAATGACCGAGTCCCCGCAACGAGCTAACACAGGTACCCACTACACCCCCCGGTCGCTCGCTGAGGAGGTGGTACTCCACGCGCTGGAACCCCTTGTCTACTCGCAAGGGCATCTTCTTGCCGATGAAGACAGCGACCGGGTCCTCAAAAGTTCGACGGAAATTCTCAACCTCAAGATCGCCGACATAGCCGCGGGTTCCGGAGCGTTCCTCGTCGCGGCCGCGAGGTACCTCGCGGATCGACTCATTGAAGCTCGCGCGAAGGAAGGACTCAGCGCCGACGCAAATGGCGACTCCAGGCGCTGGGCAATCCGTGAAGTAGTTGCTCGCTGCCTGTATGGGGCTGACATCAACGGCATGGCCGTTGAAATGTGCAAGCTCTCGCTCTGGCTAGTCTCTATGGATCCCGGAAAGCCGTTCTCATTCGTTGATGATCGTGTCTTCCATGGCAATTCGCTGCTCGGAGTCACCACGGAGCGACAACTTCGCGCCCAGCACATCGACCCACCTCATAGCCGAATCCTGCAAAGGAAGCTTCTTCAGCTCGACATCGACAGGGACCTCGCACGGGCGGCGCAGCTCCGCCGAGAACTGTCCAGCGGCCAGGTCGACGATGGGGATCGAATGCGCTCCACACGTGCCAAGCGCAGTCTTCTGGCAGAGTCGCGCGAAGTGACCGTCCGGCTCCGCGATGTCGCCGACGGCATTATCGCTGCCGGACTCCGTGAAGGGGGTAAACCCGGGAAAGGCCTAGACGGACGATATGACGATCTCGCTGATGCCCTGTACATGGCCTACCCGCAGCAGGATGTGACCGGTGATCGTAATCGACTCGACGCTATCCTGGCCGCTGGCCTCACTCCGACAGTGGACACTGACGACGCCCGATGGCGACCCCTGCATTGGGTTATCGAAGCGCCCGACGTCATCATCGACCATGGTGGCTTCGACGCAATAATCGGCAATCCCCCATTCGTCGGAAGCAGGTTTCTCAGTGGACTCCTCGGCAAGAACGTACGCGAATGGATGACCAACGTCGTCGCAATGGGAACTCAAGGACTCGGAGATTCTTTTGCCTACTTCGTGAGACGGAGTGCAAGCCTTGTAGCCGAGAGCCACGGGATTATTGGTCTCCTTTGCAAGGACTCGATTGCGGCGAAGGAGAATCGTAAGGTGGCGATGTCGCCGCTCTTGGAAGAAGGGATGCGCGTATATTCTGTCGTCGGGCCGCGAGAATGGCCGACCCAGAGCGCACACCTGCGGTACATCGTCTTTTGGGCCAGTCGGCACTTCGGGTCAGCCCGACCAACATGGAATGGTCAGACAGTGGACACTATCGGTGCGAATCTGGCTCCCTCAGCGAGGTCCATCAGCAGCTCCCCCGGCGAACGGCTCCCGCTGCCAGAGAACAAGGGTATGGCGTTCGTCGGGACCTATCCCAATGGAGTTGGTTTCCGGCTAACACCCGAGGAAGCAACTCGAATGGTTACCAGCGACGCGGTAAACGCCCAAGTCATTCATCAATACTTGGCAGCCAGCGACCTTTACCTCGCTCGGCCTCCCGTAGCGTCCGATTCGATCATCAAATTCGGAAACCGATCGATTGAGGAAGCTTCCACTTTTCGGGCACCATTTGAACGGGTAGAAAGATTAGTCAAACCTGAGCGGGCTACGAAGAAGCAGGCGCGGTTGAGGGACTATTGGTGGCAATTCAAGGCAAATGCAGACCAGCTATATCGTGGCATATCGGGCCTCAAGTACTACTTGGCGATTCCTCAGGACGGCAAGACTCTGATGCCGGTAAGAATTCCTTACTCCGACAATATTGTAATTGACACCAAGATCACCGTCATCGCTTTAGAGTCTCCCGCCGAGTTCGCTCTCTTATCCTCTGCAATACATCGCGTCTGGGTAGCTTCAGATTCCCACGGGTTAATTGGCTCGCTCAAGTACCTACCTAGAGCTTTTGAGACATTCCCGATGCCTCGGGTTTTGCTAAATGGCTTACATGCCGCCGGAGTCGACCTAGAGGCAGCCCAAAGTGAGGCGATGCGAGTCCTGGGCACTGATATGCGAGGGGCGTACACCGCGCTTACGCGATCAGGGCGTGAGACCAATGTGGAAGCACTACGCGCGCTATGGAGCGCCCACGAACGCGTCGACGCCTTAGTACTTGGATCCTACGGATGGCACGATATCCCCTGGCAGGCCAAAATCGTTGAGATAGGTGGAGTCAGTCAGCTTCTTCTTTCGGACGATGCGAATGAACTCGTCCTGAACCGTCTCCTTGACGAGAACCACCGCCGAGCGGCCCTTGAAGCGCAGAACGGCGGAAAGTCGGTCGTCGCGATGGAGCTCGACCTTGATCCGGAGACTGCCCCCGAAGGAGCGATGTTCTAAATGAACACCCAGACAGTACCCCTCCAACCGGCGACCTCCGCCCAGGTTCGGGACGAGCTCATCGACCTATTGGAGCGCGATCTGATCGGGCCGTGGGGCGGGCCGGACGAGACGGTCAATGGCACACCGCGTGCCCGGTACTTGGTAGGAGCGCTGGCGCCCGTCTCGATCAGCGACGACGACCCGCTGCCTCAGGCAAAGGCGCAGCCAGTAGTAGAGGGCCCGGAAGACTTCCGTGGCGTCGACGTTCCGGCAGTCCTGGACGCAGATGCAAGCCGTGACGTCCAAGGCGTTGTGGACGAGCCCGACGAATCCATCGCAGACGCTGGCGGAACCGACACTGACGAAGACCGCGGCCCGGAGTCCAAGCTCATCGCGCCGTCATCGATGGGGCTCCGCTTCCAGGTAGGGCCCGACGTGGGCAGCCTCGTTTTCACCGCGCGGTGGGGTCAGTACGAGTCCCGCCGGGAGACCGACGAGGACGGCCGCACGCAGACTTTCTACGACCGGACGGACCACGTCGTGCCGCAGACGATCGACATTGCGGCGGTCGGCGCTGGTAAGACGCTTACCGAAGTGATCGTTGAGGGCCACGTCGCGATCTCGGTCGAGGTCTTCGAGCACGACGGGCTGCGGGTGGTCGAAGCCGCGCTCCAGAACACCAAGGTAACCGGCAAAGAGCTCCCGCCCAAGGTCTGGCTGTTCCAGACCGAGCTGGAAGTCAGCGCCGAGGACGAGAGCGCAGTCTTCCGTCCCACCCGCGACGCGCTTGAGCAGGCACGTGACTTCGGCGACCCCGAGGTGCTGCAGCTCGATCTCCTGTACCGCGATCGCCTTGAATTCGCTGTCGGCCGCACGGCCTCCGCCACCTGGACCCTGCCGGATCCACAGTCCCGCACAGCCACTTCGGTGCGGACCACTTGGCTGCCCAGCGCCGAGGTCCCGCAGACCCTTGCACCAACCATCGAAGGCGCCGAGATGAGCATGCGGCTGCTAATGGATGCGTCTCCTGACCAGCTTGAGCAATACCTGACGCCGTTGATCGACGGCTACGAGACCTGGCTCGGTAGCCGACGCCTCGACGCTGCGGCTCTGCCCAAGCACCTCCATAAAGTCGCCGAAAGCGGAATCGAAGACGGCGAGGACGCGCTTAAGCGCCTGCGCGGGGGCCTCGGTCTGCTGACCAATACTGATCCGAACGCTCATGCAAGCGGGCAGGCTCGAAGAGCCTTTGCTTTCATGAACCGCACTATGCGCGAACAGCGCATTCGCTCCCAGATCGCGGGGCTCCGGAACGCAGATCGCGATATCACCGTCAAGGAGGCGACCGCAGCCATCGACGAGAAGGGTGATGGCGCTGCTTCATGGCGCGCCTTCCAGCTCGCGTTCATCCTGATGCAGCTGCCGTCGATCGTCGACCCGACGGTGCCTCGGCGGTCCGGTGACTTGCCCCGAGCGGAGCTCCTGTTCTTCCCCACCGGTGGTGGCAAGACCGAGGCCTACCTGGGGCTCGCTGCTTTCACGTTCGGCATCCGCCGCCTCCAAGGCGCCATTGAGACGCCCGGCGGCCTGATTGACGGCCGCGACGGTGTCGCCGTGCTGATGCGGTACACGCTCCGCTTGCTCACCTCTCAGCAGTTTCTGCGTGCCACCACGCTCATGTGCGCCGCTGAAGTAGTGCGGCGTGAAGACCCAGCGACGTGGGGCCAGGAACCGTTCCGCATCGGCCTTTGGGTAGGCTCAAGCGTCAGCCCGAAACGCTTTGCTGAGGCGGAGCAACAGGTGCGCGACGTGCGCAACGACGACGGCAACTCCGCCTACGGACTCACGGTGCTTCAGTTCAGCAGCTGTCCCTGGTGCGGTACGCCGATCAACCCCAAAGCGGATGTCGTTGCCGTGAAGACCACTCAGCGGATTCACGTGTACTGCGGGGATAAGCTCGGACGGTGCCCATTCTCCGCCGGCGGCAGCGCGGTTGAGGGGCTTCCCGTACTTACCGTGGACGACGAGATCTACCGCAACCCGCCAACTTTCCTACTGGCAACCGTCGACAAGTTCGCGAGACTGGCACGCGAGGGTGCGGCGGCGAGCCTGTTTGGCTATGTGTCGCAGCGGTGCGAACGGCACGGCTACAAGCACCCGGACACAGTGACCTCTGTATGCGGAGCTAGCGGTCACACCGCAAAATCGGAGGGCGGGAGAACCTATCCGAAGGCCGCAGTGAAGGATGTGGACCGTCTGCGTCCCCCGGACCTCATCATCCAGGACGAACTTCACCTCATCACCGGCGCGCTCGGCACTGCAGTGGGATTATTCGAAGGAGCGATAGACACGCTTTCAACGTGGGAGTACGGCTCTGCCGACAGCCCCGCGTTAGTGAAGCCCCTGGTTATCGCCTCAACCGCGACCGTGAGGAACGCCCGGGATCAGGTGATGAAGCTCTATGCACGCCAGGTGCAGATCTTCCCACCCCAGGTCCTATCAGTGACAGACACCTACTTCTCGAAGGAAGTCACTACCAGTGAGAAGGACCCCGGCCGGCGTTACGTCGGAGTTTGCGCTCACGGGGCCCGTCTGACCCTGGCGGAGATCCGAGTCAGCGAAATTCTGCTCCTCGCCGGCCAGAAGTTGTTCGACTCCCATGGTGCGGCGGCCGAGCCATACGTGACGCTAGTTGACTACTTCTCAGCCACCCGGGAGCTGGCCGGCATGCGCCGCTATCTCGAAGACGACATCGTCACCCGAACCAGCAACCCCGACAAAGACTCTGGTTACCCCCGGCGGGGGTCCAGTGGGCTGCGGATCGGCGAGCTGACGTCCCGCATCTCGTCAGCGGATATTTCGAAGACGCTCACCACCCTGGGTGTTCCGTTTGACCCGGACCGGGATACGAGTGAGGCTAAACGGGAATACGGTGTGCGGGCCGCAGCCGCCAAGAAGGCCGGCAAGAAGCTCCCTCCCCGGGACATGCCGTATGACGTGGTCCTCGCTACCTCCATGCTCCAGGTAGGTGTGGACGTGCCGCGGATTGGCTTGATGCTGGTGGTTGGCCAACCGAAGAACACTGCGGAGTATATTCAGGCGTCGTCGCGCGTTGGCCGTGAAGCCTCCAAACCCGGCCTAGTCGTGACGCTCGCCAACCGGTCCCGGCCGCGGGACATGGCGCACTATGAACAGTTCGAGCACTACCACGACACGTTTTATGCGCACGTCGAAGCACTGTCGGTGACACCGTTCTCAGATGCCGCTTTGGAACGGGGCCTGACTGGCGTACTGGTATCGGCGGCCCGCGTCGCCGACCAACGGAATGAGCCCTCGCTGTCGCCCGAAATCGGGGCTGGGACGATCGTGCAGCGGCGAACGTTCGTCGACACCCTTGTCGACCGGCTCGTTACACGGATCAGAATTGCCAGCGGCGGGAATGACGCGGTAGCGGACGCCGCCAAAAGCAAGCTCATCCTGCGCCTCGATAAGTGGACGGACGAGTCGGACAAGTGGTCAGGCGCCTTGACTTATCAAAAGGACTCCCTGGGCGGTGGGCAGATCGTGTCACCCCTGCTGGTGAGCCCGGAGACAGTGGTTCCCGACGAAGACACCCGGCTGTTTCAAGTGGCCAACTCGATGCGCGAAGTTCAGCCCGAGATCAATCTCCTTGTAACACCGATCGTTGGCAGACTAGCGGAGCCGCTAAGTGCAGCTGCGCCGAAATGGGTCTTCTCGAAGAAGGATGCGAAATGAGTCAAGTCGTAGAGGAAGAGGCATCCAGCGTCGCCGGAGTGGTGGCCAACCCGTTTGGGGAGCTGGAAGCCGCCGGCGCGAAGATCCACAGCCGCGTCGGCTCGGTGCGACCCAGCGCCCTGCTGTACACCTCGGGCATAGGGGCCACGGTGGACATGCCTCACATAGCAGTGATGCCTCAAGGGCTCGATGCTTGGGAGCTCGCTTACTCGAAGCAGGGCGGCCCGCAGCTGGTCTTGGTGCCGCGGCTGCTTGCGGCAGTCCGCAAGATGTTGCCTCGCGTTGACGAGCTGCGGCAACCCCCCTGGGTGCCGGAGAAAGCCCATGAAGGTGGCACCCCGATCGGAATCCCGACCCGAGTGTTCCCTCAGTGGCTTCGCTGCACCGGCTGCGACCTGTTGGCGCCTATCTCGGAGTCAACCAAGTTCGAGTTCGTGAACACAAGCAAGCACCGGCCTGACAAGGCGCAGTTCGTGCACAAAGCGTGCAAGGGTCGCCCCAAGAAGGGCCAGAAGCAGGGCACTTTGGAAGCGCGGCCGCGCCTGGCGGTGCCTGCACGTTACTTGATTGCCTGTACCGACGGGCACCTCGACGAGTTCCCCTATGTCGAGTGGGTACACGGCGCCGACGGCGACCCCGTGAAGTGCAAGGTCGCCAAGCCTGAGATGCGAATGATGGAATGGCGCTCAAACCTCGGACCGCAGGTGAAGATCTCCTGCGTGGCCTGCGACGTCTCACGGAACATCGCAGAGCTCACGCGGGCCGGCGGAGAAGAGATGCTTCCCGACTGCCGCGGCCGGCACCCGCACCTTCCCACTTACGCGCCGGCCGACAATCCGTGTCAGGCGGACGTCCGGCTGATGCTGCTAGGCGCCGCGAACCAGTGGTTCCCCGCCTCGGTGAGCGTGCTCGTGCTGCCCGCACGCAAGCACATCACGGGCGCGGATGTGGCCGAGACAGTGAAGGGATTGCCGGCCGTCACCTTCGCAGATGTGCAGACGCTCGACGATCTACTGGCGTGGCGGAAGTTCGGCCCGAAGGACGTCCGCTCGATCTTTGACGGAGTTGCTGATGACGCCCTCTGGAACGGAATCCAGGTCGCTCGAGGCCAAGTTGTCGCCGATCCCGAGTCCTCGCCCTCGGGCTTCGATCCGATCAGCCTGCTGGAACCGGAGTGGGACACTCTCGTCCACCCGGAGGATTTCGAGCGCGAAGACCGAAAGGCTGGCTTCCGCGTGCGGCCGGTGGAGGTGGCATCGGCCCTGCGGCCGGTTCTGTCCCACGTCGTCGCGGTGGAGAGGGTCAAAAAGGCCAATGCGTTCATCGGTTTTACGCGCATCGATGCCTTGGACCGTGTAGGCGACGCTCCCAACCGGATCGCTCCGCTCGTCCAGTCAGGGAAGCCGAAGTGGGTTCCCGCAACGGAGGACCGAGGCGAAGGAGTATTTCTGCGCTTCGATGAGGACGTGATTCGCGCCTGGGAGGACGGCGTACTCGGATCCAAGGTGTGGGAGTCCCATGTGGCCGCTCACGAGCGCAACGTCAAAAGGCGCCAGAGTCGCACCGCGGTGGCGATCGATCCGGCAGACCGAATGCCGCCGCCGCGATACTGGGCGCTGCACACGATGTCGCATTTGCTCATCCGTGAGATGGCAATGTCCAGCGGCTACGGCTCGGCATCGCTATCTGAGCGTCTTTACGCATGGCGTGAGACGGACGACCGGGAGGCTGCCGCAGGAATTCTGATCGCCACGACATCCCCCGACAGCGAGGGAACTCTCGGGGGGTTGGTTGATCTGGCCAGAACGGAGCGGCTGGAAGGGGTATTTCGGGATGCGCTGCGGCGAGCGGAACGGTGTTCTTCGGACCCTATCTGTGCGCATCGGGTGCCCAACGGTCAAGAGGATTTCCTACACGGTGCGGCCTGCCATTTCTGCCTGTTCGTGTCGGAGACGTCCTGCGAGAAGGCTAATCGCTTCCTTGACCGGCGCTTCGCACTAACGCTGAATTCAGGACCTGAGTACGCGGTCGATGGTCTGCTCCAACCGGTGCTCGAAACCTTCGGAGGCTAGGCGTCGTGGCAGATGCATTGCTTCAGTTGGCGCAGGCCCTGTCTGCCTCACAGGCGACGAGCATAGCCGCATCATTGGAAATCGACGGGCGGCTGGACCGAGCAACATCATTTTTGTCGGACTCCTCGGGTGCCGCGGTCGAGCTGCTGGGGCAGGCACTGTCATTGCTTGGCGATTCAGCAATCTTGGCGTCGGTGCTAAGGGGATATGCTTCTGCGTCGGGGCGGGCACCCGCCCCGCCGCGAGCCGTCTGGAGTGGTCCGAGCTTCCCGGGCGACGGCGACCACACGACTGCAGCTGTCGCGCACCTGGTAGACGAAGCTAAGGAAGACGTTCTCGCCTCGACTTACTCCGCATCGATCGACTCGCCGTTCGTCCAGGCCTTATGGCGAGCAATCGCCAGAGGTGTGTCCGTGACGCTTGTTCTTGAGGGGTCCAAGATGGCCGAAACAGCCATCCAACTCCAGGACAAGCTCCAGGGCGCGCGTTTCCTGAAGTACGTACCACCGAATAGGCAATACGGTCTTCAACACTCAAAAGTCGTCATAGTTGATTCTGCCCTCGCCCTCGTAACGAGCGCTAACTTCAGCGATGCCGCCGCTCACCGAAATCTGGAAGCCGGCGTTCTCATTCGCGATCCACTTTTTGCCTCGAAACTCAGACAGCGCTTCACATCTCTGCATAAGTCTGGGTCGCTTAAGGATCTGCAATCCAATGCTGCAAAAGTCTGACCTCCAAAGGAGTCGAGCGCCCGACCATATGATGGACTGCGGTCATAATTAAGAAATGAAAACATCGCTTGATGATCGACACCGTCCAACTATCCTCGTATGGGCAGCATTGAGCGTCGGTGAAGCTCTACCCCACGCGCAGGACGAAATCAGCTATCTCAGGGACTTTGAGCGGAAAGGCCTCTGTCGAACCATAGTCATGAAAGACCAGCCTTGGAAGATGCTGTCGGCAGCCCTATTGGAGCATGCGCCTGACATATTCCATTTCATTGGACACGGGGACAAGAGGGAAACCTGACATTCAACGCCGGTGGCGCACTTAGCTGGAGCCTCGAACCTCATGATTTGATGGCGATCCTCAAGGCGGCGCCAGATGGGGGCCCCCGGGGTATCTTTCTGAACGCATGCTGGTCGTCAAGCCGGGCCCCTCACCTGACGCCGGCAGACAGGTGGCTCGTCAGCATGGATAGACCGATATCTGATGACGTCGCGGCCCTTTTCGCGGATTATTTCTACACGAACATGTTGTTGCCCACAGGTCCGCCATCTCCGCATGCCGCACTCAAACTCGCTCAAGAAAACCTTCGAGTTTCCGGAGCTTCAGACGGTGATTTCGTTCAGTCAGCTTGGCTGAGTCAGACGGGTGGTCTCGTTCGCGACGAYGGAGAGCTGGAAGTTGTCGACTTCGTTCGCGCGGCCTTCAACCGCAATGCTTTTCGGACACCGGCCGTCCAAGAATTGACGCTGGACTCTCTGAGAGTGGCTCTAACCGACGTCTCGATGGCTCTTGCAACCGGACGGCTCGTTACCAGAGAGACACGACATGTTTTCCGCTTGATTAAACTTCCCCGGCTCCATATGCCTGATTTCGATCGATTTGCCAGTGCTGTAAGGGATGCAATGAATCGAGTCAATCGCTCACTGGCAGTTCTCGGCGAGAAATTTCCCGAGTTCAATTCATCACCGTCCGCCTCCGTCATGGTCTCAACCGGCGATCTACCTCAGGTTCTTCGACTCATGGACGAACTGGACCGAGCCCGTAATCAGGTCATCAAAGTTCTCAACGACTACCTAAGGGAGCATAGCCTTACCGTTTTCGCGGAGATTCCGATGTCCTCGCTAACAGACACTGCAAAGTATCTGCAAAACAAATTCAAGTGATGAGGTTGTCGACACATGGGTGGGCCGACTGGATGAATACGCCCCAGCCGTGGTCTGCCATCTTCGATTTCGTCAGCCCAGCAGTCGAGCTGAGCCGCCAGGCGGCCGCCGCGGATGGCGCCACCGGACGGCAAACCGTCCCATCTCTCCGGCGTCTTCCTAAAGAC
>NZ_JBFTNO010000071.1:0-21940 GCF_056397525.1 Arthrobacter sp. 05L45_2
GTACTGGGCCCAGCAGCTGGGGATCGGCTACGGCGTCATCGCGCTGGGGTCCTACCTTTTGCTGATCTTCCTCATGGTCTTCTCCCTGGACACGTGGATCTGGTTCCCGTTCTGGCTGGGACTGGGCGGCCTGTTTATGGTCGAACGCGTCGCCACAGTGTGGCAGGGCGGCTGGCGTGCCCGGCTGCTGGCCGTCACCCTGTTCCCGGAACTGTTCTTCGACATGTTCCTCAACGTCGTCTACCTCAAGGGTGTCGCGGACATCTCGCTCGGCCGGACCGCCAGCTGGAAACACGTCGCACACGTCAAACCACGCGAAGCCATGGGGGCCGAACGCTCATGACCATCACCGCCGTCGTTGTCCCGGCCGGAATCCTGTTCCCCGAAGACCTCCTGCACTCGCAATGGTTCGCCATCCTCGCCACCTTCGTAGCGATCAACACCGTGATGTACGCCGCCCTGGCGCTGGCGAAGATCCTGCCCAAGGTGCACCCGTCCGACTGGATCCGGAACCGGAACGAACGCTCGGAAACCCGCAGCATCCACCCCGACGCCGCGAACTAGGGCGCGTCCGGACGCAGGATGTCCCGGGCGATCTCGTCAGCATCGTGGAGGGTGCGCTGGCCGCTGGGATAGACCGGCCCGTCCTGCTGACGGGCCTCGGCGGCGATGGCCGTGCCCCACTGCGCCGCGGAAAGCTGCAGGCCCAGCACATACACACCCTCGGAGACCGAGCCGTTCGCGCCGACCGGCCGGTACGGGTGCGGGACAACATCCAGCCCGGAACTCTGCACAGGAATGCCCTCGACGCTCATCATCAGCCGCGGACGCACCACACCGTCCGCTAGGAGCTGCTCCAGGAGGGGTGAGGCGTTGACAGCCACGCGGTTGGCCGGCGCCAGGGCCTCCACCAGCACGGAGGCTTCGACGGTTGCACCGCCGCTATCCGCGGCCACCCAGGGCGAGGCGGCGGTGAAGGTCCGGTTTTTCCGGTCGACGTCGAACTTGGGGTCGGGGCCCACAAAGCTGACCACCCCGGCACGGACCAGGGCCGCGAGCTGCTCGGCGCGGAGGGCGGGCGGGCCGCTGGCGAGCCCTTCGACAAACGACTCGAACCAGCCGCGCAGCCCGGCGACCCACGACTCGTCGGTGATCCCGCCGTCGGCCACGGCCGTTTTCAGGACCGCCCGGCCATGGTGCAGGGCACCGATCGCCATCTTCACGGGGTCGTCCTCGCCGAGCGCGGAGCGGCGGGCGTCGTCGAGCAGGTAGTCGACGACGGCGGCGTCGAGGTCCGCCCGCGCGGGGAAGCTCCGGCCGGCCAGCGGTGCGGCCAGGCCCAGCAGATCCAGGCGGTGGGCCGGGTCCACGTGCGCGCCGATCACCTCAGCGGCGGYATCCTCCCATTTGACGGTGGAGTGGGCGTGCGGGTGCAGGGCCTCCTCCAGACCGGCGAGGAATCCTGCCGGATCCGCGCCCACAGCGTCCGGACGGGACCGCGCCAGGGTGGAGTAGTAGGCCCAGATAACGTCCCGGTGCAGCAGGGGCCAGAGGTCGTGGTCGAAGGCGGGGAGGATGCCTGCGGCAGTGAACCGGGCGAGCGCCTCCTCGGTGAAGTACCGCAATGACACCGTCGACGGGTAGTACCCGGCGAGGGTCGCCTTCGCCCGGTAGGGGGTCCCGCGGCGTGACGCGGCGATGATGAACGGTTCGCGCCCGGACGGCAGGTATTCCAGGCCTTCACCGTCCGGCGACGGGAGGAACTTACCGCCGCGGCCCTCGGTCAGCTGGCCCATCACGTCGAAGAAGTTCAGGCCCATGCCGCGCACCAGCACCGGCTGGACGGCGGGGATCACTGACCAGTCGACGTCGGCCGGCGCGGCCGGAGGCAGGTACGTGAGTCCCAGGTCCTGTGCCGCCGACTGCAGCTCACGCTGCTCCGGGCTGAGCCTGGATTCCAGGTGCCCGAGCGCCAGCACCACGGACCCGACGTTCAGCGCGGTACCGTCCGCGAGCCCGACGTCGAACCCGGCGTCCGGACGCGTCCGCGCCCGCCGGACCGACGTCGCGGTGGTCTGGTGGAAGTCAACGCTCACCCCGGCGGGCAGCACCGCCAGAAGATCCTCCACGGTGGAGTGCAGATACCGGCCATAGAGGGCGCGGCTGGGGAAGTTAGCGGAATCCAGCCCGGCCAGCTCGGTGCGCTCCTCGGCGGTGAGCCCCGGATGCGGGTCCCGCCGCTGCCGGTGGCGCCACTGGTCAAAGGTGCACCCCGCCAGCGGCCTTGCCAGCTCGGGGTTTTCGGGCACCACCGTGGGGTAGAAGGATTGTGTGTTCATTAGGTAGAGCCTGGACTGGCCCGGCTGCCAGACATGGCCCGGCCCGGCAGGATAAGGGTCGATCACGTCGATGTGCAGGGTGGATTCCGGGGTGGCCGGCTCCCAGTTGGCGAGCAGCCGCTCCAGCACGCTGGTGCCCCGGGGTCCGGCGCCGATCAGTGCCGTCCGGATGCTTTGCGATGTGCCCACGGCATCCAGAGTATCCGCATCCGGGCCGCCGCCTTGACTTGCCTGCCCGGCGCTGGTGTTGCTTGGATGGGCCCATGACCACCTCTTCAGCTGAGTACCCCACCGCGTCCGGCGAGCTCTCCGGGGCCTCCTCCGGCACCGCTCCCGAACCCGTCGACGAGAACATCTGGCTGGAGGAGATCTACGGCGAACAGCCATTGGCCTGGGTCCGTGAGCAAAATGCCCGCACCGAGGAACTTCTGGAGGACGCCGAGTACGGCGAGCTCGAAGGCCGGATCCTCGAGGTCCTAGACTCCACCGACCGGATCGCCATGGTGGGCAAACACGGCCAGTGGTACTACAACTTCTGGAAGGACCGCGGGAACCCGAAGGGCCTGTGGCGCCGGACCGACTGGGACAGCTACCGGGCCGGGTCCCCCGAATGGGAGGTGCTCCTGGACGTGGACGCGCTCGCCGCGGCGGAGGGCGAGGAGTGGGTCTTCCACGGCGCCAGCTTCCTCCGTCCCGCGGAGGGGCAGCCGCACCGGCGTGCCCTGCTGGCGCTGTCTCCCGACGGCGGCGATGCGAACCGCTACCGCGAGTTCGACGTCGAGACCCGCAGCTTTGTTGACCCGGCGGAGGGCGGCTTTGACCTGCCGACGGCGAAGGGCAACGCCTCATGGCTGGACGCTGACACCCTGCTGGTCGCGAGCACCGCCGCGGGACTGCCGCGGACCAGCTCCTCATACGCCCGGACCGGGGTGCGGCTGCGCCGCGGCGAGTCGCTGGCCTCCGCCGAACGGCTCTTCGAGATCCCTGAGGACCACATGATGGCCCTCCTGGCGCACGATTCGACCCCTGGTTTCGAACGCACCTTCGCCGTGGACTGGATCAGCTTCTTCGAAAAGCGCACCTCGGTATTGCGCGACGGCGAATGGCTGGACATCGACGTGCCCAACGACGTCAACCTCAGTTCGCACCGGGAGTGGCTGCTCTTCCGGCCCCAGTCCGACTGGGACGTTGACGGCACCACCTACCCGGCCGGTTCGCTGCTCGCGGCCGGCTTCGAGGATTTCCTGGCCGGCAGCCGGGAACTGTCCGTGCTGTTCACTCCGGATGAGCACACCTCGCTGCAATCCTGGAGCTGGACGCGGGACTTCCTGCTGCTGAACCTGCTCCGGGACGTCTCTTCCGAGATCCGGGTACTGGACCCGGAGCGGCCCGGCTCCGACGTCGCGTGGGCATCCACCGTGCTGGACGCCTGCCCGCCGCTGCATGATGTCAACGCCTACGCCGTGGACGACGAGGACGACGCCGACGACGCCGGCAGCGGGGCAGGTAACGACTTCTGGCTGGTCGCCACCGGATTCGCGACGCCGAGCACCCTGACCCGCGGCACGCTCACCCGTGCGGGCGTGGACGGGGTGGTCAGCTCGCACGAGGTGGTCCGGACCTCGCCGTCGTTCTTCGACGAGGACGCCTACGAGGTGCAGCAGCACTTTGCCGTGTCGCAGGACGGCACCCGGGTGCCCTATTTCCAGATTGCCGCCAAAGACCTGGTGCTCGATGGGCAAAACCCGACGCAGCTCTCCGGCTATGGCGGATTCGAGATCTCCCGGACGCCGGCGTACAGCGGCGCCGTCGGCCGGGCCTGGCTGGAACGCCGCACGAAGGAGTCGGCGGCCGCCGAGGGCGCCGCGCCGCACAGCCGGGGCGGCGTCTACGTCGTGGCGAACATCCGCGGCGGCGGCGAGTACGGCCCGTCGTGGCACCGCGCCGCGCTGCAGGAGAAGCGGCACCGCGCCTACGAGGACTTCGCCGCCGTCGCGCAGGACCTGATAGCCCGCGGCGTAACGTCCCGCCAGCGCCTCGGCTGCGTCGGCGGCTCCAACGGCGGGCTGCTGGTGGGGAACATGCTCACGCAGTACCCGGAACTCTTCGGGGCCGTCTCGTGCGGGGTGCCGCTGCTGGACATGCGCCGGTACAGCAAGCTCTCCGCCGGGTACTCGTGGATTGCCGAATACGGCGACCCCGATGTGCCCGAACAGTGGGAGTTCATCCGGACCTTCTCGCCCTACCACCTGCTCCGCGACGGGGTGGAGTACCCGGAAACGTTCATCTGGACGGCCACCTCGGATGACCGGGTGGGTCCGGTGCAGGCCCGCAAGATGGCGGCCCGCATGCAGGCCATGGGCATCCCCAACGTCTGGTTCCACGAGGCGCTCGAGGGCGGCCACGCGGGAGCCTCAGACAACCGCCAGGCCGCGGCCCTGCAGAGCCGCAGCCAGCATTTCCTGTGGCGAGCCCTCGCCGGCAGCGCCGCCTGAGCCCGGGGACCGACGCGCCCGCCGACCGTTTTGCACTGCATGGCCCCTTCTGCGTATCCTTGGTTGGCTAGTAATAGCAATTGGAGACGTGCCAGAGCGGCCGAATGGGCTTCACTGCTAATGAAGTGTGGGGCACAACTCCACCGGGGGTTCAAATCCCCCCGTCTCCGCGTTTGGCCCCGGTCCTGGACCGGGGCCTTTTGCGTTCCCGGGTTTCTCGCGTTGCCGGGGTCCGCTGCGTTTTCGGCCGGGCCTGGGCCGCGGCGGCGGGGCCGGATGGCAGGATGGGCCCATGTCGACCAACCACGCGTTTGACGCGATCATCCTCGGCGGCGGCCACAACGGCCTCGCCGCGGCAGCGTACCTGTCCCGGGCCGGACGGAACGTCCTGCTGCTGGAAAAACTGGACCAGCCCGGCGGCGCTGCCGTATCTGCCCAGGCGTTCGACGGCGTTGAGGCCCGGCTCTCGCGCTACTCCTACCTGGTGAGCCTGTTGCCCCGGCAGGTCATCGACGACCTCGGCCTGCAGATCACCCTGGCGAGGCGGCGGTACTCCTCCTACACCCCGGATCCCGGCAACCCCGGCCGGGCACTGCTCATCGACAACGAGGACGCCGCGTCCACCGCCGCCTCGTTCGCCGCCGTCGGCGCGTCCGCGGATGAGTTCAAGGCCTTCAACGATTTCTACGCGGGCTGCGGAAAGCTCACGCGGGCACTCTGGCCCACCATGACCGCCCCGCTGCCCACCCGCTCCGAGGCCCGGGACCTCGCCGTCCGTGCCGGAGCCGCCGAGGCGTGGGAGAACATGATCGAAAAGCCGGTGGGCCACGGCATCAGCCGGGCGCTCGGGCACGACCTGGTCCGCGGCGTTGTGCTCACCGACGCCCTCATTGGCACCTTCTCCCGGGCCGACGACGCCGACCTGCAGCAGAACATCTGTTTCCTCTACCACCTGATCGGCGGCGGCACCGGCGACTGGGACGTTCCCGTGGGCGGGATGGGCGCGGTGTCCGGAGAGCTGGAACGCGCCGCCCGGGAGGCGGGAACCACCATCCTGACGGCGGCCGAGGTCACCGCCGTCCGGCCGGGCGGTGTTGTTGATTACCGGCACGGCGGGCAACTTCACTCCGTCTCTGCCCCGTGGGTCCTGTCCAACGTGGCCCCGGTGGTCCTGGACCGGCTGCGCACCGCGGGCCGGGCCGGGGCGGGCGCGGAGGCTCCCGGGAAGGACCCCGCCGCGGTCCCGCAACCGGCGTGGAACCCGAATCATCTCCGCGAGGGGGCGCAGGTCAAGGTCAACCTGCTGCTCAAGCGGCTGCCCCGGCTGCTGGACGGCTCGGTCAGCCCCGAAGCGGCGTTCGGCGGCACCTTCCATATCAACGAGACGTGGTCCCAGCTGGATGCGGCGTACCTCAGTGTCGCGGCGGGAACAATCCCGGAGCCACTGCCGTGTGAGATCTACTGCCATTCAYTGACCGACCCGAGCATCCTCGCCCCCGAGCTGCAGGCGGCCGGCGTGCAGACGCTCACGGTGTTCGGACTGCACGTTCCGGACCGGCTCATTACCGAGCAGAACAACGACGAGCGCCGGGCTGAGCTGGAGGCCGCCGTCCTCCGGTCGCTCAACAGTGTTCTCGCCGAGCCGGTGGAGGACCTGCTGCTGACCGGTCCGGACGGCAGGAAGTGCATCGAAACCAAGACCACACTGGACATCGAGCGCGCCGTAGGGATGCCCCGGGGCAACATCTTCCACGGCGGCCTCGACTGGCCCTTCCTCGAGGACGACGCGCCGCTGGACACGCCCGCGCAGCGCTGGGGAGTGGCCACGGACGACCCGCAGATCCTGTTGTGCGGCTCCGGCGCCCGCCGTGGCGGGGCTGTCAGTGYCATCGGCGGGCACAACGCCGCCATGGCTGTCCTGGAGTCGGACCCCACGGTCGGCGCCTAGGGGCACGGTCGGCCCGCGCCCGGCGGGCCGGCGCCTAGCCTGCCTGGCCGAGGACCAGCGGGAGCACCGCCCCGGCCCCCGCTTGCCGGAGCGCACGCCCGGCGACGGTGACGGTCCAGCGGCTGTCCACGAGATCGTCCACCAGCATGACGCTCTGGCCCCGGATCCCCTCCAGGGCGGCGGCGAGTTCGGGTCCGACCACCAGCCGTTCCCAGACCCCCGCGAGCCGGTAGGCGCTGTTTCCGCCGCGGCCGCCTGTGGGTCCGCCGTGGGCCAGCTGCAGCTGACCTAGGTACGGGATCCGTCCGATCTCGGAGATCCCCCGGGCCAGCGACTCCACCAGCTCCGGTTTCCCGCGGGACGGAATGCTCACGATCGCGGCCGGGCGGCCGGCGCCGCTCCAGCCCGGGGTCCGTGCGTCACCGGTGCCCCACTCGCGCAGGACCTGCACGCAGGCGCGCAGCATCCCCGGGTCCACGGCCCGGTCCGGAGCGCCCGCGGCGAAGGTCTCCCGCAGCGCCCCGCCCCAGCCAAGGTCGGTCAGGCGGGCCAGGACACGTCCATTGGCCAGGCTTTCCTCCGGCTTGATCTTGCCTTTCACATTCACGCCCAGGCGGTCCATGCCACTGGGCCACTGCAGCCGCGGTTCCAGCAGCATCCCGGCCCGGCTCAGTGTGGCGCCTGCCGCCTCTGTGGCGTCGGCGGCGATGTCGGCCGGGAACCATCGGCCCGCGCAGTTGTCGCAGCGTCCGCAGGCCGCGGCGGTTTCGTCGTCGAGGACGGAGGTGATGTATTCCATCCGGCACCCCGCCGTGTCCTGGTAGATCACCATCGAGTCCTGCTCGTCGACCCGGGCCTCGGCGATCCGGCTGTAGCGCTCGGCGTCGTAGGTCCAGGGCCGGCCGGTGGAACGCCACCCGCCGCCGACGCGTTCGACTGCCCCGTCCACGGCCAGGACCTTCAGCAGCAGTTCCAGCGGCGTCCGGCGCAGGTCCACGCGGGCCTCCAGCGCCACCGTGGACACCGCGGTGCCCGCCTCGGCGAGGGCGGTCAGGACGGCGGCCGCTTTTTCCTCAGAGGGCATGGAAGCGGTGGCGAAGTACTGCCAGATGTCCCGGTCTTCGGCGCCGGGCAGGAGCAGGACGTCGGCGTTTGCGGCGCCACGGCCGGCCCGGCCGACCTGCTGGTAGTAGGCCACCGGGGACGACGGCGCTCCGAGGTGC
The DNA here is from genome assembly GCF_056397525.1 of Arthrobacter sp. 05L45_2. NCBI lineage: Bacteria > Bacillati > Actinomycetota > Actinomycetes > Micrococcales > Micrococcaceae > Arthrobacter > Arthrobacter sp. 05L45_2. Next base: position 8,006 of record NZ_JBFTNO010000071.1, read on the forward strand.
ACCACGAACCCAAGGTCCGGCTTGTCAAAGCCCATGCCGAGGGCGGAGGTGGCGACCAGGGCCTTGACCTCATTGTCCTTGAGCAGCTGCTCGGCCCGCTCGCGGTCCGCGGGGTCCGTCCGGCCCGTGTAGGCCAGGACGTTGTGACCGGCCTCGGCCAGGAGCCTGGCGGTGTCTTCGGCCGCTGACACCGTGAGCGTATAGATGATGCCGCTGCCCGGCAGGTCCGTCAGGTGCGTCAGGAGCCAGCCCAGCCGTTGCCTCGAGTCCGGCAGCCGCAACACGCCCAGGCGCAGCGATTCCCGGCCCAGGGCGCCACGGATCGTCAGCACGCCGTCGCCGAGCTGTTCCTCGATGTCATGGACCACCCTGGAGTTGGCGGTGGCGGTGGTGGCCAGGACCGGGACGCTGTCCGGCAGCTGGGTGATCAGGTCCGCGATCCTGCGGTAGTCGGGACGGAAGTCGTGGCCCCAGTCGGAGATGCAGTGTGCCTCGTCAATGACCAGCAGCCCGGTGCGGCGGACCAGCTCCGGCAGCTGGTTTTCGCGGAACGAGGGGTTGGTGAGCCGCTCCGGGGACACAAGGAGCACGTCCACCTCGTCGGCCGCGAGCTGTTCGCGGACGGTGTCCCAGTCGAGCTGGTTCGCCGAGTTGATGGCCACGGCCCGGACCCCGGCGCGCGCAGCGGCGGCCACCTGGTCGCGCATCAGGGCCAGCAGCGGGGACACAATCAGGGTGGGCCCGGCGCCGCGGCGGCGCAGCAAGAGGGAGGCGACGAAGTACACGGCGGACTTGCCCCAGCCGGTGCGTTGCACCACCAGGGCCCGGCGGCCGCCGTCGACAAGGGCCTCGATGGCTTCGAACTGGCCGTCGTGGAACTCGGCGTCGGGGTGTCCGACGAGTTCCCGCAGCACCGCCTGGGCCTGTTCCCGCGTCCCGGTACCCCCGGCGGAGGCGGGGTGGGCGGCGGAAAGGACTGCAGCGTTCTGGTTATTGGCCATTGCTTCAGTATCCCAGCCACCGCCGACAGCCACGAAGCCGGCGGCGGCCTATGTGGACAGTCCGTGTCCACATAGCAAGCCACTTCCGGGCGGCCGGGGCGCGGACCCCCGTAAGATAGAAGCCGTGACTAGCGACCAGACGAAGACTTTTGACCTCTCGGCTTCCTTCAAGGCCTATGACGTGCGCGGCATTGTGGGCGAATCCATCACCGCGGAAATCGTCGAAGCCGTGGGGGCTGCCTTCGTGGACGTCCTGGACCTCGCGGGCGAGACCGTGCTGGTCGGCGGCGACATGCGCCCCTCCTCCCCGGAGTTCAGCCGGGCCTTCGCCAACGGCGCGGCCACCCGCGGCGCCAACGTCCAGCTGCTCGACCTGATCTCCACCGATGAGCTCTACTACGCCTGCGGAGCACTGAACGCGGCCGGCGCCACGTTCACCGCCAGCCACAACCCGGCAGCGTACAACGGCATCAAGATGGCCAAGGCCGGCGCCGTCCCGATCTCCTCCGAGACCGGCCTGAAGGAAATCCAGGCTTTGGCCGAGGACTACCTCAACGCCGGCACCATCCCCGCCAAGGGCCCGCGCGGCCTGATCAGCGTCCGCGACGTGCTCAAGGACTACTCCGAGTACCTGCGCAGCCTCGTGGACCTGAGCGGCTCCCGTCCGCTCAAAGTGGTGGTGGACGCCGGCAACGGCATGGCCGGCATGACCACCCCGGCCGTCCTGGGCGACACCCTGCTGCCGAAGCTGCCGCTCGAAATTGTCCCGCTCTACTTCGAGCTCGACGGCTCCTTCCCGAACCACCCCGCCAACCCGCTGGAACCGGAGAACCTGCGTGACCTGCAGGCCGCCGTCGTCGATCACGGCGCGGACATCGGCCTGGCGTTCGACGGCGACGCCGACCGCTGCTTCGTGATCGACGAAAAGGGCGAGCCGGTCTCCCCCTCGGCCGTCACCGGCATGGTCGCCCGCCGGGAGATCGCCCGCGCCAAGGCCAACGGCGAGGAAACGCCGACAATCATCCACAACCTCCTCACCTCCCGGGCCGTGCCCGAGCTGGTTGAAAATGACGGCGGCCGGGCGTTCCGCACCCGCGTGGGACACTCCTTTATCAAGGCCGTTATGGCAGCCGAGGGCGCGATCTTCGGCGGGGAGCACTCCGCCCACTTCTACTTCCGCGATTTCTGGAATGCGGACACCGGCATGCTGGCCGCCATGCACGTCCTGGCCGCCCTCGGCGAGCAGGACGGCCCGCTGTCCGAGCTCGGCCGCGAGTACGAGCCCTACCGGTCCTCCGGCGAAATCAACTCGGAGATCGAGGACAAGGCAGGCGCCGTGGAACGTGTCCGCGTCGACTTCCACGACGAGGACGTTGAGGTGGACTACCTCGACGGCAGCACGTTCATCGCCGCCGACGGCAGCTACTGGTTCAACCTGCGCCCGTCCAACACCGAGCCCTTCCTGCGCCTGAACGTCGAGGCCACCGACCAGGCAACCATGGAACGGGTCCGCGACCGGGTCCTGGCCCTGGTCCGGGGCTGAGGCAGTGACCGACGCGGCGAAAGCCCAGGAAACCGTCCTGCAGCCGGCCGATCCCGCGGAGGACTCATGGCGGGGTTCGGTGCCCGATGCCAGCGCCACTGACCTGGAGAACCTGCTCGGCACCGGTGTGGGCGCCGCCCAGGAACAGCTGGAGCGCAATGGCGGCTTCCTCCCGTTCGCCCTGGTTGTGGAGAACGACGGCGAGGTCCGCCTTGTCGCCGTCACCCCGGCGGATGCGGAGCCCGGCACCGAGGCCGACTTTGACGCCGACGGCATGATCAGTGATCTCACCGAGCTGCTCCGGCAGCACCGGGACGAGTTCCGCGCCGCTGCGATCGTCTGCGACATCACCCTCCTGGAAGAGGATTCGGACGCCATCCACGTGGCCGCCGAGCACCAGGACGGATCCGTGTTCGCGGCCGTGCTGCCCTACAGCGCCAATCCGGAGTCCCGCGAGCTGGAATTCGGCGATCTGGCCGCAGACGCCAACGAACCCGCCGTTTGGGTGGACTAGACCAGGCCCGTGCCATGAAGATCAACGCCTTTGCCGACGTGAGCCTGCGCGCCATGATGGTGCTCGCGGCGGCGCCGGACGGCGGACTGCTCACCACCCAGAGCATCTCGGATGCCGTCGGCACCCCGTACAACCACGTCAGCAAGGCCATGGCCAGGCTGCGGGAGCTGGGCCTGATCGACGTCGAACGCGGCCGTAACGGCGGCTCCCGGCTCAGTGGCGCCGGCCGTACCGCGACGGTTGGACAGTTGCTGCGGGCGCTGGACACCCGGACGGATCCCGCAGACTGCGCGGGCGCCGGCGGCACCTGCCCGCTGATCAACGAGTGCCGGCTGCGCGGCGCCCTGGGCCGCGCCCGCGAGGCCTTTTACCGTGAGCTTGACGACATTGTGGTGGCCTCCCTGCCCACTGAGAGGCAGATGAACCCCGTCTTCCAGGCCATCGGMCTGCGCCCCGGACTCCGGCCGGACCCCCAACCCGGCCTGTACCCGGGCTGACCGGGCCGCGCCTCCCGCGCCGGCGCCACCCGAGGCCCCCGTACCCGGCCTCCGGCACCCTCCGCAACCCAACAGCGTCAATTTGCAACCTTTTTCTACGGCGTGTAGAACTGAGGCATAAATACACGCATTTCAAATGCGGGTATTTCGGAACGTCCGGTTGAAGACACCGGGCCACTATCTCAGGAGTCAGCATGCTCTCGGACAAGTCCTTCCCCGTCATCGAGGCCACCCTGCCGCTGGTCGGTTCCCGGATCGGCGAGATCACCCCCAAGTTTTACGCCCGGCTCTTCGGCGCGCACCCCGAACTGCTGGATGGACTGTTCAGCCGCTCCAACCAGCGCTCGGGCAACCAGCAGCAGGCCCTGGCCGGGAGCATCGCCGCTTTCGCCAGCCACCTCGTGAGCAACCCCGGCACCCTCCCCGAGACCGTACTGTCCCGTATCGCCCACCGCCACGCCTCGCTGGGCATCACCGAGCCGCAGTACCAGGTGGTCTACGAGCACCTCTTCGCGGCCATCGCCGAGGACCTTGCCGAAGTCATCACCCCCGAGATCGCCAAGGCCTGGACCGAGGTCTACTGGCTGATGGCCGACGCGCTGATCAAGCTGGAGAAGGGCCTCTACGCGGCGCAGGCCAACGGCAAGATGTGGACCCCCTGGCGGGTTGCCGCCAAGACCCCCGCCGGCACCGGCTCCATGACGTTCGTGCTGGACCCGGCGGACGACACCCCCATCACCCCGGCATTGCCCGGCCAGTACGTCAGCGTCAAGGTCACGCTGCCGGACGGCCTGCGCCAGGTCCGGCAGTACTCGCTCTCCGGCGACGCCGGCACCAGCCGCAGCTTCACCACCAAGCTCGACGACGGCGGCGAGGTCTCCCCCGTGCTGCACAACAATGTGGAGGTGGGCGACATCATCGAGATCTCCAACCCCTACGGCGAAATCACCCTCAAGGACGGCGACGGCCCGGTGGTCCTGGCCTCGGCCGGCATCGGCTGCACCCCGTCGGCGTCGATCCTGCGCTCCCTCGCCGAGGCCGGCTCGGACCGCCAGGTGCTGGTCCTGCACGCCGAAAGCACCCTGGACAGCTGGGCCCTGCGCTCCCAGATGACGGACGACGTCGAGCGCCTCGACGGCGCCGAACTGCAGCTGTGGCTTGAGCAGCCCGTGACCGGGACCAAGGAGGGCTTTATGTCCCTGCGCGACGTGGACCTGCCGGCCAACGCCTCCCTGTACCTGTGCGGACCGCTTCCTTTTATGAAGAACATCCGCAACGAAGCCATCAATGCCGGCATCCCCGCCACCCGGATCCACTACGAGGTCTTCGGGCCGGACATCTGGCTCGCCAACTAAGTCCCCCCGCCTCCCTAACTTCGCTCCGCTCAGCCAGGGAACCCTCGGCGGCGGAGGCCCCTGTTGGGAACGACGGCGGCCCCGCACCTGCGATAGGTGCGTCGGGACGAAGCCGATCGGCGTCTCGACCGCGTCGGCCTTGCCTTCAATGCGCTCGATGGCCCACTTCAGCACCCGGGAGTTGTCCCCGAAGCCCGGCCAGGCGAAGCCGCCGTCGGCCGTGCGGCGGAACCAGTTGACCAGGAAGATGTGCGGCAGACGCTCCGGGTTGGCCTTGCCGGAGACACTGATCCAGTGCTTCAGGTAGTCGCCGGCGTCGTAGCCGATGAAGGGCAGCATGGCCATCGGGTCGCGCCGGAGCACGCCCACCTGGCCGGCCGCGGCAGCGGTGGTTTCCGAGGACAGCGTCGAACCCATAAAGATGCCGTTGGTCCAGTTGCGGGCCTGGGTCACCAGCGGCACGGTGGTCTTGCGGCGGCCGCCGAACAGGATCGCGGAGACCTCAACGCCTTCGGGGCTGTAGTACTCCTCGGCGAGCATGTCGACCTGCGAGATCGGCGTGCAGAAACGGGAGTTCGGGTGCGCGGCGGGCTTGTCCGACGCCGGCGTCCAGTCGTTGCCCTGCCAGTCGGTCAGGTGCGCCGGGACTTCGTCCGTCATGCCTTCCCACCACACACCGCCGTCGTCGGTGAGAGCCACGTTGGTGAAGATGCTGTGGCCCTTGGCGATGGCGCGCATGGCGTTGGGGTTGGTGCCCCAGCCGGTGCCCGGAGCGACGCCGAAAAGGCCGGCCTCGGGGTTGGTGGCGCGCAGTTCGCCTTCCTTGCCGATCCGCATCCAGGTGATGTCATCGCCGAGGGTCTCGACGTTCCAGCCTTCGATGGTGGGGTCCAGCAGGGCGAGGTTGGTCTTGCCGCAGGCCGACGGAAAGGCCGCGGAGACGTAGTAGTTCTTCTTCTCCGGCGAGGTCAGCTTCAGGATGAGCATGTGCTCGGCCAGCCAGCCCTCGTCGCGGGCCATCACGGAGGCGATACGCAGCGCGAAGCACTTCTTGCCCAGGAGGGCGTTGCCGCCGTAGCCGGAACCGAAGGACCAGATGGACCGCTCTTCCGGGAAGTGCACGATCCACTTGTCCGGGTTGCAGGGCCAGGCGACGTCCGCCTGTCCCGGGGCCAGCGGGGCACCCAGGGAGTGCAGGGCCGGGACGAAGAAGGCGTTGGTTGCCGTGATCTTGTCCAAGACCTCGGTGCCGATGGTGGCCATGATGCGCATGGAGGCAACCACGTAGGCGCTGTCGGTGATCTCGACGCCGAACTTGGGGTCCTCGGCGTCGAGGTGGCCCATCACGAACGGGATGACGTACATGGTGCGTCCGCGCATGGAGCCGCTGAACAGGCCGCGCAGCTTTTCCTTCATCTCCGACGGGTCCATCCAGTTGTTCGTGAAGCCCGCGTCCCGCTTGTTTTCGGAGCAGATGAAGGTCTGCTCTTCAACGCGGGCGACGTCGGCCGGGTCGGAGAACGCTGCAAAGGAGTGCGGGAAGAGCTTCTCGTTCAGCCGGGTCAGGGTGCCGGCGGCCACGAGCTCGTCAGTGAGCCGCGTGTTCTCCTCTTCCGAACCATCAACCCAGTGGATCTGGTCCGGCTGGGTCAGTTCAGCAACCTCTTCAACCCATGCCAGCAGCCCGGCATGTGTGGTGGGTGCTTTCTCAAGCAGCGGCAGTCGCGCCAGATCGCCCATTACGGTTCCCTTCCTCGGGTTCAGTGGTGTGTCCTAAATGTAGGGCTCGCGGCGGATTCATTTTTGGGCCCAAATACGGGTTGACTCCGGGAGCGCGGAGCAAAAACCGCAGAAAGTCAAGGTTTTCCCTGGGGAATCGTCGCCATTTTTGTGACGAAGGTCACGTAGACCGGTCTAGTCAGGCAGATTACATGCCTCACGATTTGGCACTCCGGGCCCACCTCGCGTAAAGTAATTCGAGGTTCGGGGAGCGAGAAGTTCCCGAAGATCCGAGAATGCGCCCATAGCTCAGCTGGATAGAGCGTCTGTCTACGGAACAGAAGGTCAGGGGTTCGAATCCCTTTGGGCGCACAGAGTAAAAAGATCCGCACCGGTCCGCCGGTGCGGATCTTTTTGTTTTCCCGTCCGGTTTCCCGGCCGGTTTAGGGGGCGCGTTGTGTTCCCCGCCTGGTTCCCCGGGCCGCCTGCCCTAGTCCTCCGCCGCCGCCTCAACCCTGCGGCGGATCGTCCCGAAGTGGCTGCCCAGCAGTTCGGCGGCCAGGTCCGCGTCCCCCGCGGCCACTGCCTGGTACAGCTGCCGGTAGCGCACAGCATCGCCGGGCCGGTCGACGCCGGCCACGGACCGCTCCAGCTCGATCCTGCGGCCGACGGTCCGGAACGCGCCCAGCAGGCCCTGCAGCTGCGCGTTACCCAGTGGCTCGAACAGCAGGTGGTGGAAGTCGGCTGCGGCCTCGACGAAGGGCTCGCCGGAACGTGCCAGCTCTTCGATCCTCAGCACGGCCGCCTCCAGCCCCGCCAGCTGGCCCGGCTGCAGGGCCGCTATCGCCGTGCCGACCAGTCCGGACTCCAGCAGCCGCCGGGCATCAATGAGTTCCAGGGCTTCCCGCGCCTGGTGCCGCAGGGAGAGGCGCGCCCGGAACAGCAGCCCTTCCACCAGGGCATCGAAGTTGCTCGCGGCCACGAACGTACCGAAGCCGTGGCGGATCTCGATGACACCCACGGCCTGGAGCACTTTGAGCGCCTCCCGCAAGGTGTTTCGGCCGACGCCCAGGACGCCGGTCAGCTCGTTCTCGGTGGGCAGCGGGTCACCCGGTTCCAGTTCCCGTTCGAGAATCAGTTCGATGATGCCGGACTGCAGGGCACGCAGCCGTTCCTGCGCACCCCGGCGGCGGGGCGGCACCGCGCCGGCGCCACTCATTGCGGCTGCACACATCAGTGGACTCCTCCCCCGGGTGACCCTCAGGGTAGCGGACGTCCCACCTCCTGCACAGGGCCCCGCCCCGGGTACAGTCCCGGCGGGGTTAGGCTGTTGCCATGACGGCACACCTAGAGCGTGAATTCGATGTCATTGTGATCGGAGCGGGCGCGGTGGGCGAGAACGTGGCCCAGCGCGTGGTGAAGGGCGGACTGAGCGCCGTCCTGGTGGAAGCGGAACTGGTGGGCGGCGAGTGCTCCTACTGGGCCTGCATGCCCTCGAAGGCCCTGCTGCGGCCCGGCACCGCGCTCCACGGCGCCCAGACCGTCCCCGGCGCCGAAGAGGYAGTGACCCGCGTGCTCGATGCCGAGGCGGTGCTGAAACGGCGGGACTACTTCACCTCCAACTGGCAGGACGACAGCCAGGTCAAGTGGGTCGAGGACACCGGCATCGAGCTCCTGCGCGGCCACGGCTGGCTCACCGGCACCCGCCGCGTGGAAGTCGCCGGCCTGGACGGCAACAACTACGCACTCACCGCGCACCACGCCGTCGTACTGGCCACCGGCTCGCGCCCCAGCATTCCGTCCATCGAAGGGCTCGAGGACGCCGACTTCTGGACGACACGGGAGGCCACTTCGGCCCGGGAAATCCCCGACCGTCTCGGGGTACTCGGCGGCGGTGTAGCCGGGACCGAACTCGCCCAGGCCTTCGCCCGGCTCGGCTCGGCCGTGACGGTCGTGGCCCGCGGCGGCCTCCTCGGGACCTTTCCGGCTCCCGCGGCGGAGCTGGTCCAGGCCGGGCTGCGGGCCGACGGCGTCGAGCTCCACCTCCACGCCGGAACCGAGAGTGTCCACGAGGATGAGGACGGAGCCCTGACCCTGACCCTGGCGGGCGGCGGCACCGTCACCGTGGACAAGCTCCTGGTCGCCACCGGCAGGCACCCGGCGCTCGAGGGCCTTGGTCTGGAGAGCGTGGGGCTGGGCGACGGCGGGGAGGCCACCCGGCGGCTGAGCACGGATGCGAGCGGACTCGTCCTGGGCGCGGAGGGCAATAACGACGCCCCCTGGCTGTACGCCGTCGGCGACGCCGCAGGCAAGGTCCTGCTGACCCATCAGGGCAAATACGAGGCGCGGGCCAGCGGCGACGCGATTGCCGCCCGGGCCAAGGGAACCCTCTCTGGCGAGCCTGGCGCCTGGAGTCCGTACGCCCACACGGCCGACGACCACGCTGTTCCCAACGTCGTCTTCACCGACCCCGAGCTGGCGTCGGTGGGCCGCAGCCTGGAGCAGGCACAAAAGGACGGCTACCGCGCCACCTCCGTGCAGCTGCCCATCCAGGTGGCGGGGTCGTCGCTGCATTCCGAGCATTACAAGGGCTGGGCCCAGCTGGTGGTGGACGAGGACCGCAAGGTGCTGCTCGGCGCAACCTTCGCCGGGCCCGACGTGGCCGAGCTCCTCCACGCCGCGACGATCGCCGTCGTGGGCGAAGTTCCCCTCAGCCGGCTGTGGCATGCTGTCCCCTCCTACCCCACCATCAGCGAGGTATGGCTGCGGCTCCTGGAGGAATACGGCCTCTAGGCGACGCCCCCACAAGGGCCCCGGAGCCCGGCTCCGGGGCCCTTCTGTGTCCCGTTGCTCCCATCTATTTGAACTGACCGGTCAGTTTAGTTAGCCTTGGAGAAGATCATCCTTCGAAAGGCATCCCTTGCTCCGCGTACAACAGCTTCACGTGAAGGGCCGGCGTGACCCCCTGGTTCCGACCACCTCGTTGCAGGTCGGCCGGGGTGAACTCCTGCTTGTCACCGGCCAGCGCCAGGACCAGCGCACCGCACTCGCCCTGACCCTCAGCGGACGGATGAAGCCCTCCGGCGGGACCGTCCAGTGGGACGGCGCCGGACGCATCAAGCAGTTGCGGCAGGCGAGCGCGGTCGTCGACGCTCCCGGCGTCAGCGAACCGGAACCGCACCTGAGCGTGCGCGACCTGGTGACCGAGGACCTCGCCCTCATCCCCCGCCGTTACCGCGGCGCCCTGCTGAGCACACCCTGGCTCAAGGTCAACCGCTTTGAGGACATCGCTGGAAGCTGGGCCGAGGAGCTGCCCGCGCACCGCCGCCTGGAACTGCTGACGGCCCTGGCCCTGGCGAATCCCCACACCGACCTGCTGGTGGTCGACTCTCCGGACCGCCACAGTGGGGATCCGGCCGACTGGCTTCCGCTGCTCCAGGAACTGGCGCACGACGGCGGGCGGCCGCTGGCCGTCGTCGCCACGGTCGGCAGCATCCCGACGGGGTGGACCGGTCCGGCCGAAGAGATTGGCAATGCCGTCCCGGCACCCGAGCCCGAGGACGCACCCCTGGAGACCGAAACCGAGGAGGCCCGATGACCGTGCTGCGGCTGGCCCGTTCCGAACTTAAGCGCATGACCGGCGGCCTGCTGCCGAAGCTGACCATCCTGGCCCTGACGCTGGTGCCCCTGCTCTATGGCGCGGTGTACCTCTACGCGAACTGGGATCCCTACGGCAAGCTCAACCAGATCGATGCCGCCCTGGTGGTCGAGGACTCCGGTGCCAGCGCAGCGGACGGCACACGGCTTGAGGCCGGCCGGAAGGTTGCTGAGAGCCTGGTGGAGGGCCACGTCTTCAACTGGAAGACCGTTTCCAGCTCCGAGGATGCCGACCGGGGCGTGAGCAGCGGCGAGTACGCGTTTGCGCTCAAGATCCCCAAGGATTTCTCCGCCAACCTCGTCTCGCCGGGAAGTTTCGACGCCGCGAACCAGGCCATGCTGAACGTCACCACCAATGACGCCAACAACTACCTTCTGGGCACCATCGTGGACAAGCTCACCACCGCCGTGCACGCGTCCGTCGCGAAGGAGGTGGGTGAAGAGACCGCCAACCAGCTGCTGACGGGCTTTGGCACGATCCATACCCAGATGCTCAAGGCTGCCGACGGGGCCGGGAAACTCTCCGAGGGCGTCGCCAAACTACGCGACGGGGCAGTCAGCCTGCACTCCGGGACCGGCGCACTCAGCAGCGGTGCCAACGAGCTCTACGCCGGACAAACCAAGCTGCGGGACGGCGCCAACCAGCTCAATGCCGGTGCCGGCCAGCTCAGCGCCGGTCTGGGGCAGCTCAAGGACAAGACGTCGACGCTGCCCGCCGATTCGCAGCGGCTCGCCGACGGCGCCGCCCAGGTGGCGGCCGGCAACGCGGCCCTGAACACGAAGGTCCAGGACGCCGTCGTACAGCTCGGCGCCGCGGACCGGGGCCTTCGGGACCGGGTGGTCCAGTCCAACAACCGGCTGATCGCCGCCGGCGTGATCACTCCGGAGCAGGCGGCCAAGATCCTGGCCGACTTCGACACCGCTGCCGCGTCCGACCCGGCAGCGCAGGCCAAGTCCAAGGTCCAGGCCGATGCGGCCCAGATCCAGCAGCTGGCCGACGGGTCCGCGGCCGTCAGTGCCGGGGCGGCCAAACTTGCCGCCTCCACACCGGCCCTGACCGGTGCCATCTCCCRGGCATCGGCCGGCGCCGACCAGCTGTCGGCAGGTTCAGCCGCGCTGGCCGCCGGGGAGCAGACCGCCGTTGACGGCAACGCCAAGCTTGCTGACGGTGCCAGGACGCTCGACGCCGGGGCCGGCCGGCTTGCCGACGGCGCCCGGAGCGCCGCCGATGGCGCCGCGACCCTGGCCACGGAACTGGACAAGGGCGCCGGAAAGGTCCCGCACCCCAACGACGGCCAGAAGGGCCGCCTCGCCAAGGTGATGGCCGACCCCGTCGCGGTCAGCAACGTCTCGCAGGCCAAGGCAGGCTCTTACGGCGCCGGGCTGGCACCGTTCTTCCTCACCCTGGCCCTGTGGATCGGCGTGTTTATGCTGGTCCAGGCCATGCGCCCGGTCACCCAGCGTGCCCTGGCCTCCAACGCTCCGACCTGGAAGATCGCCGTCGGCGGCTGGCTGCCCTTCCTCGCCGTCGCGGCGGTCCAGGCCAGCCTGCTGACCCTGGTGGTGGACGTGGGGCTGGGCCTGAACCCCGCCCACCCCGTGCTGATGTGGGTCCTGATGCTGGCGGCCGCCATGGCCTTCAGCGCCATCATCCAGGGTGTAGTGGCCCTGCTCGGCTCGCCCGGCAAGCTGGTGGTGCTGATCCTGCTGGTCCTGCAACTGGTCTCGTCCGGCGGCACCTTCCCCTGGCAGACCACCCCGGAACCGCTGCACGTGGTGCACCAGATCCTGCCGATGGGTTATGTGGTCAACGGCATGCGCCACCTGATCTACGGCGCCGACCTGGCCGGCGTCGCACCCACCATGCTGGGCCTGGTTGGCTACACTTTGCTGGGACTGGCGATGTCCGCCGTCGCCGTCCGGAAACACAAGTTCTGGACGCTCAAGACCCTGAAGCCGGAGATCTCCGTATGAGCACCCAGCCCCGCGAGGCAGCGGCGTCCGACGGCGACGGCGCCAAAAAGCTCCGCCCCGGCCGTACCAACGCGACCAAGCAGAAGCTGTTCGAGGCCTCGATGGAACTGATCGGCGAACGCGGCGCCGCCGGTGTGACAGTGGATGAAATCGCCGCGGCCGCCGGAGTCTCAAAGGGCACGGTCTACTACAACTTCGGCAGCAAGTCCGATCTGATCGCGCAGCTGCTGCGGCACGGCGTGGACATCCTGATGGCCCGGCTGCTGAGCGTCAAGGACGAGTCGGCGGACCCGCTGCTGGCGATGGAGGAAATGATCGGCCAGGCCATGGACTTTATGGCCGAGTACCCGTCCTTTGCCCGGCTCTGGGTCAGCGAGAACTGGCGGACACYGAGCGAATGGCAGGACACCTTCAGCGAACTCCGCGGCCGGCTCCTTGGTGTGATCGGCGCCGCGATCGAGGCCGTGGCGGCCCGCTACCCTGTGGATCCCGGGGTGTCGCGCGGCAGCCTGGAGACCGCGATCTTCGGGGCGTGTTTTGTGGTGGGGCTGGACCGTCAGACCTACAATCCGGAGCGCACCAGGGCGCAGAGCGTTGCCGCCATCATGGCGAGCATGCGTGGCTACGTGGTGAAGTAGCCCTGCTCGGGGATGATTGGTCACATGCGCCACATGGGTAAAAGCGGGAAGACCGCCATCGGAGCCTCACTGGCAGCCCTGGCCCTGCTGGTGCTCGCCGGCGCCACCCTGAACGAAACCGTGGGACTGTGGTTCCTGGCCGCGTCAGCGATCGCCTACGTGGCGTGTGTGGCCGAGGTCCTGGTCCGGCGGCGGCACAAGACGCTCCTGGCCAGCGGGGTCGGCAGCATTCTCTTCATCGCCTTCGGCATTGCCTTCCTGCGCCAATGGGGACTGGCCTTCAACCCGGATCCGAATGCGCTGTCCACCAACGTTGATTCCGACCACCCGGACCTGTACTTCTACCTCTCCGCGGCCTCCGGCGCCGCGACCCTGCTGTTGCTCCTCGCCGGTACCGTCCTACCGGGCCGGGGTGCGGCACCACGGGGCCACGCCACCCGCCGTCCTGCCGCCGGCGGACGAGCGCCCGCATCACGCAGGCCCGCCGCCCGGACCGCCGCCAGGACCACAGCACCGCGTTCGGGGGCGGCCCGGCCAGCTGCGCCGCGTACCTCGCCAGCGCAGCGCACCTCCACGGCGCAGCGCACCCCGGCCCAACGAAGTCCGGCGCCGCGAACCGGAGCCCCGCGCACCCCTGCGCGGGCATCCTCAACCGTCAAGCGGCCCGCGGCCCCGACGTCGTCCGCTGCGGCCAAGCCCGCCGTGAAGCGGCCCGCCACACCGTCGTCGCCAGCCACACCCAAACCCCCAGCAAAGAGCCCCGCCAAACCGGCCGGCAAAGCCCCGTCCCGCCGTTAGCTCGCGGGGGCCCGTTAGCTCACGGGGCCCGTTCGCTAGAGGTTGCGCGGCCGGTCGCCGTGCGGGTCCCCGGGGTCGTGCGCCGGGGCCGTACCGCCGGGAAATCCTTCGGTTCCGCCAGATTCAGCCCGGCGTTCGCGCTCACCGCGGTCCCGGCGCAGCTCTTCGTGCGGCTGGCCGTTGGCGGCTTCCGCGTCGCGGGTCCGGGTGTCGTACTCCCCGGCGGCGCGGGTCTCATC
>NZ_JBFTNO010000072.1:0-12741 GCF_056397525.1 Arthrobacter sp. 05L45_2
GTCTAGGCTCAGCTGGCTAGGACTCCAGGGGACCCAGCCATGCCGACGCCACCGTGCCGTGCGCTGATTCGTCGTCCGACGGGTGGAACATACCCGCCAGGACATCGCGGTAAAGCCGTTCCAGCTCCGAACCCCGGAAGTAGCTCGATCCCCCGGAGACCCTGATGGCCAGGTCCACCACGGTGCGGGCGGTCTCGGTGGCACGCACCTTGACCCCGACGAGCTTGGGGAACCACTGTCCGCCGTGGTCCGTGAGGGCGTCGACGTCGGCGGCGACGGTGGCCAGCTGCGGGTAGAGGGCATCCATGGCCATCGCAGCCTCCGCCACCTTCCACCGGATATCCGGATCCTGGGCATAGCTGCGGCCACCGTTCTTGAACGAGGTGCGGCGTTTGACCGCCTCGACGCCCAACTGCAGTGCCCTCTCGCCAATCCCCGTGTATACCGCGGCCAGCAGGATCTCAAAGCAGGCAAAGATGGCGAAAATCAGCGGATCGGCGTTCGGACCGACCGGGAGCTTGCGGAAAATACGGGCCGGCGGCACCACAGCTCCCTTGAGGACGGTGGTGTTGGACTGGCTGGCCCGCATCCCCAGGGTGTCCCAGTCGGGCAGGATCTGGTACCCGGGAGTCTCGCGGTCAATAAAGCCGTGTACCAGCTCGCCGTCGCCGTCCCGGGCCGCTGCGTCCTTGCCGAAGATCCCCAGCCGGGTCCACGCCGGCGAGAGGCTCGTAAAGATTTTTCGTCCGGTGAACCCGTAGCTGCCGTCCGGCAGCGGCGTCGCCTCCGTACGGGAGTCGAAGAGCACGGAATCGTTGCCGGCCTCCGAATTGCCGAAGGCAAAGATTTCCCCCTGGGCCGCCTCTTGCAGGACGAAGTCCAGGGACGAATCACCGCGGGCGGCCAGCACATGCGCGACGCCGGTCCAGACCAGGTGCATGTTGATCGCCAGCGCCGTGGCCGGGGCCGCCGTTGCCAGCCGCCGTTGCAGTTGYGCGGCGCCGGCCAGGCCCAGGCCCAGCCCGCCGTCGGCCTCCGGGACGAAGATCTTCAGGTAGCCGGCGTCCGCTAGGTCCCGCAGGTCTTCGGTGAAAAACGTGTTCTCACTGTCATAGCCGGCCGCACGGCTGCGGATACGCTCCAGCAGGGCATCGGGAAGGATCTGCTCCAGGGAGGTCGTGGAGAGGGACATACGCTGTTCTTCCGCTCAGTAGTTGCTTAGCAGGGTGTTCAGCACCCTGGCGCCAAACTTCAGCGAGTCCGCGGGCACCCGCTCGTCCACGCCGTGGAACATACCCGTGAAGTCGAGCTCGTCCGGCAGCATCAGCGGCGCGAAGCCGTAACCGGTGATGCCGAGCCGGCTGAGGGCCTTGTTGTCCGTTCCGCCGGAGAGCGTGTAGGGCAGCACCTTCGCACCGGGGTCTTCGGAGTGGAGGGCGTCGATCATGGAGTCGACCAGGTTTCCGGCGAACGGCACCTCGAGGGAGACATCCTTGTGGACGTAGCTCACATCCACCCCGCTGCCGGCCAGGTCCCGGACAATTTCGAGGACCTGGTCCTGCTGGCCGGGCAGCGTCCGGCAGTCCACCAGGGCTTCCGCCGATTCGGGGATGACGTTGTGCTTGTAGCCGCCCTTGAGCAGGGTGGGGTTGGTGGTGTTCTGCAGCGTGGCGCCGACAAAGCGGGCCACGGTGCCGAGTTCCTTCAGGATCTTGTCGGGATCATCCGGGTCGAACTCCACCCCGGTGAGTTCCGTCACGCCGTCGAGGAATTGCCGGGTGGTGGGCGTCAGCTCCACCGGCCACTTGTATTCGCCGATCCGAGAGACGGCGCTGGCCAGCCGGGTCACGGCGTTGTCAGTATTGATCTGCGATCCGTGACCGGCGCGGCCGTGGGCCACCAGCCGCAGCCAGGAAAGGCCCTTCTCGGCCGTCTGCAGCAAGTAGGTGCGCTGGCCCCCGATCGTGGCGGAGAACCCGCCGACCTCGGAGATCGCCTCGGTGGCGCCCTCGAAGAGTTCGGGGCGGTGTTCGACGGCGTAGCCCGCGCCGTACTTGCCGCCGGCTTCCTCGTCGGCGAAGAATGCGAAGATCAGGTCCCGCTTGGGTTTGCGGCCGGTCCTGGCAAAGTCCCGCAGGACGGACAGGATCATCGCATCCATGTCCTTCATGTCCACGGCGCCGCGGCCCCAGATCAGGCCGTCCTTGAGCTCGGCGCCGAAGGGATCCACGGACCACTGCTCACGGAGGGCAGGGACGACGTCGAGGTGGCCGTGAACCACCAAGGCGCTGGCGGACGGGTCCTCCCCGGCCAGCCGGGTGACCACACTGGCGCGGCCCGGGGCGGATTCGAAGATCTCGGCTTCCAGCCCTACCTCCGAGATGAGCCCTGCGGTGTACTCGGCGGCTGCGCGCTCCCCCGGGCCGGACCCATCGCCGAAGTTGGATGTGTCTATCCTGATCAGTTCCTGGCAGATCCGGACGACCTCGTCTTCGGGCCGAATGTCAGTCATATCGCTCCTCGTCGCAGTGGCTCAGTACTGGCTTCAGCCTACCCATTGGCCCCGATTATTTGTTTCCGGAAACTTCGTGTAGAGTCTTTCTCGCTGCTTCCGAGAAAAGCAAAACGCTGAAAGGCGAAATTCTTCCCGGAAATACCACCTGCGCGGGTGGCGGAATGGCAGACGCGCTAGCTTGAGGTGCTAGTCCTCGAAAGGGGGTGGGGGTTCAAGTCCCCCTCCGCGCACAATGAGAAAGGCCCTTAGGATCCACGGATTCTAGGGGCCTTTTCTTTGCTATCCAAGCTAACTCCGGGTTCGCCCTCAGACTCCCACCGAAGCGGCCTCGTTCCGTCCCGGTCGCCGAGAGAACGGCAGCCGCGTCTCAGACGTTGGCCGTGAAATAGTTGGCGACCTCGTAATAGGTGGTCGTCGGGGGTGCCGGGAAGCCGGCCTCCATACTGAGCGGCCCGATCTTCTCCTGAGCGAACTGGTCGTACCGTTCGCGGGATTCCCACACGTCGGTGATGAGCAACTTGCCATCCGTTTCGGCGGCCCAGTGGGAAATGGACCCTTCCGGGCCGGGTCCGCCCGGGGTGAGGCCCATTTTCTGGTTGACCTCGTTGTACTGCGCCAAGGTGGCGCCCTTGAATTCCATGATGATTGCGACAGCCATTTCGTGCTCCTCTGCACTTGCAGGCACGCAAGTTGCGGCCCGCGATTGAACCGGCAATTCCCGGTTTACGCTTCCCGTCCGACGCCGTCAACGGTCTTTCGCGCCCGCCCGGGAGCATACTTGGACCATGACGGACCGTGAGGATTTCCTGGTCTGGGTGGAGTCAGCGCTCCACCAGGCGGAACTTGCACTGCACAGCGGGGATGCTGGACCGCGGCGGCGCATCTGGTCGCGCACGGAACCCGTCAGTGTCCTCGGGGCGTGGCGCAACGCGCAGGGTGTAAGCGAACTCGATGAGCTGTTTAGCGCGTTGGAGAAGAGCTTCTCGAACTGCACCTCGTACAGCTTCGAGGTTCTGTCATACGACGTCGTAGGCGACATGGCCTATACGGCGGGCCTGGAGCACATTTCCGCGGAGGTTGACGGCACCCCGCGCACCTATACCCTCAGGGCTACCCAGGTGTACCGCCGGGAGGCGGGCCAGTGGCGGGTGGCACACCGTCACGGCGACACCGTAGTCCCGGAGGCGTAGTCCCAGAGCCTTAGTCACAGAACCGTAGGCCGGCCGCTAGACGGCGAGCAGGTCCGCCGGCATGTGCCCTGTCAGGGACGCCAGGGCACGGGGCCGCACGTCGGCCCACTCTTCAGTCAGCATGGACAGGATGACGAAGTCCCGCCACATGCCGTCGACGTTTCGGGAGGACCGCCGTCGGGTCCCTTCGGCCGTAAAACCGAACCGTACCAGCGAGGCCAGGGACCGTTGGTTGCGGGCATCAACGTCGCACTCCACCCGGCCGGCGCCGCTGGAGAACAGCCAGTCGAGCAGGGAAATTTTCACTTCGTGATTCACCTTGGCGCCCCAGAAATCCGGATCGAGGACGGTCCGGCCGATTTTCACCCGCTCGGTCCAGGCGTCGTGCTCGGTGATCCCGGTTGTCCCGATGAATCTGGACTGGCCCAGCGGAAGCTGCTGATAGACCGAAAAGACCTGCAGCCCGGCGAAGCGGCGGTCCACGAAAGCGTTCAGGGCGCGCTCCCCCGCGGGCCGGGGTTCACTGTCGCTGAAGCCCTGCGACCAGATTTCGTCGCGGGCCAGCAGGCGCGCGAGCGGCTCGACGTCGAGGGGTGTGAACGGTGCCAGGACAAACCTGCCGGTGACCGTGTGAAGGGTCGGCAGGGTGTCAGGAAGCAGCAGCGCCATTGCGGCCTTTCTGGTGCGCGGTGATGCGCCGGTCAGGGGGAAACGGGGGCCAGGAATGTCCGCTGAAATGCGCTGGCAAGAGAAATTATCACCCCGGAACCGCACCCCGCAACGACACGCGGGAACCGGCCCGGCAGCAGCGCCTCCGCCGGTCCGTCCGGCGTTGTTGCAGGCCGGTTAATAGCCTTCCGGCACTGGCTGACCGGCGGCGGGATGGAGGGCCTGCTGGACTGTTTGGAGGAGGGACCGGAACCGCTCGTCACCGGGCAGATCCTCGATCAGGACGACGCCGTCGGGCCCCGCCAGCGGGATGCGCCAGTTCGGATATTCGGTACTCGTTCCCGGCTGGTTCTGGATCCGGCTCTCCCCTACGGCGTCCACCAGCGCCACCC
Organism: Arthrobacter sp. 05L45_2; assembly: GCF_056397525.1. Classification (NCBI taxonomy): domain Bacteria; kingdom Bacillati; phylum Actinomycetota; class Actinomycetes; order Micrococcales; family Micrococcaceae; genus Arthrobacter; species Arthrobacter sp. 05L45_2. The sequence continues at coordinate 4,767 of NZ_JBFTNO010000072.1, forward strand.
CCAGCAAGGACGACGGCGTCAGGGCGGTGAACTCATACAGCGCCTCGACGGTGGCTTGCTCCCCTGCCTCCCCCGTTGCCGGCAGCAGCCCGCGCTCCCGAACCAAAGCCAGCACGGCCTCCTGTTCGGCGGCATCCGCGGTCCGTTCCTCCGCGACAGGTCGCCGCAGCAGTCCGAGAGACTCACGGAGGGCTACGTGCACACCCGCCAGGTAGCCCGCGGTCGGCGGCAGGTCATGGGTGTTGACGCTCGTGAGGCACGCCGGCCGGTACCGCTCGGGGACGAGCGGGCCGTCGTCGTCGTGCTCGAACCACAGAATCGAGGTGCCGAAGATGCCCCGCTCGGCCAGATAGTCCCGCACCCAGGGCTCAAACACGCCAAGGTCCTCCCCGATGACCACCGCCCCGGCACGCTGGGCCTCCAGGGCTAGGATCCCGATCAGCGCCTCGTGATCGTAGTAGACGTACGTTYCCTGGTCCGGCCCTGCGCCCTCGGGGATCCACCAGAGCCGGAACAGGCCGAGAATGTGGTCCACCCGAATGCCGCCCGCATGGCGCAGCACGGTCCGCAACATGTCGCGGTAGGCGGCGTAGCCGGATTCCGCGAGCCGGGCCGGGTGCCAGGGCGGCTGGGTCCAGTTCTGGCCCTGTTGATTGAACATATCCGGCGGGGCGCCCACCGTGACGCCCTGGGCCAGGACACCGGCGAGGGTCCAGGCGTCCGCCCCGCCGCGCTTCACCCCGACTGCGAGGTCGTGGATGATGCCGAGGCCCATGCCGGCCCGGYGTGCGGCGTCCTGGGCCGATTCCAGCTGCTGGTCGCAGATCCATTGCAGCCAGCGGTAGAAGTCGATCCGGTCCGCGAGCGCAACGCGTTGTCCTTCGCAGTAAGCGCTATCCGGGGAGACGGCGTCTCCGGCCCACTCGGCAGCCCCGGGGTCCAGGGTTTCGGCGAGCGCGCACCACAGCGCGAAGTCGTCCAAACCCCGGCCATGCTCCCGGCAGAAGTCACTGAAGTATCGGGAGCGGCCCGGGCCCCGCCAGACACGGAACATGAGCTCCAGCGCAGTCAGCTTCGCCGCGTAACTGGAATTGCGGTCCAACAGCTCCGCCTGTGTGTTGGCAGCCTTTTGGCTGGCGGCCAGCCGGGATGCCTCGGCGAGTGCGCCCGGCTCGAGGTAGGCGTACTCCGGAATGTCCTCAACCCGGATGTACAGGGGGTTGAAGAACCGCCGCGTGGCCGGCAGATACGGGGAGTCCTCGACCGGGGGCCGCGGTTCGGCGGCGTGCAGCGGGTTCACCAGGACGAACCCGGCTCCCTCCGCACCCGCCACCGCGGCCAGCTCCGCCAGATCCGCGAAGTCGCCGATGCCCCAGGACCGCCCGGACCGGACGGAGTAGAGCTGTGCCGTCAGCCCCCAGCTGCGGCGCCCTCCGAGGGCGGCGGTGGTGCGCAGCCTGTCCGGCGTCACCACCAGCGGGCACTGGGCGCTCCGTCCTGCGGTGTCCGCGTGGATGGTGTGCCAGCCGAGGCCCAGGCCATCAGGCACCGCGAAACTGGCCTGCCCGGTCAGGACGCCGTCCACGTCGACGGGAGGCTCCCAGTTCTCCAACTGCCGGGCCTCGTGCCGGTCTCCGTCCTCGGCCACGATCCACACACTGACGCTGCTCCCGTGCGGGACGTGGACGTGGAACGACGCCGCCGCCCCCTCCCGCGCTACCACGATGGGAGGCAGCAGCCGGCGCCACGGCGCCTTTCCGGCGTCCTCCAGGGCGAGCCGCATTTGCTTCGACCCCGTGCAGGGAACGCCGAGGGCGGTAAGGACGCCGCGCAGGGTCTCGGCGGCGACGGACCTCTCCGCCCCGTCCCAGCCCCAATAGGAGGTGTCCACCCCATGGGCAGCCGCCAGCCCGCGGAGCAGGGCATCGTCGTCCGCCGGTTCCTGGCGGGAATTCGCCGCGAGATCGTCCATGAGGGCCTCAGCCGCTGACCGGGGGTGCCGCCGGCCCGGGACCGGGCTGAGTCTCGTGGGTGTGCTCCCCGTGGATGTGCGCCTCCCCCACCAGTTCCTGAAGGCCCGCCACGGACTCGGCAAGGCTGAGCCCCGGTGTCGCGATAATGAGGGGCATCAGCAGCCGGTTTTCTTTGTCCAGGTGCAGGGCGAAGATGTGGCCGATGGCGCCGGCGGCAACGGCGGCGTCCACGCCGCGGGAACCGCGCAGCCGTTCGACGAGCGCGACGATCACCTGGTGTTCGGCAAGCATCGCAGCCACAAGCAGGCGGCCTTCCGGGACGGCGCCCGCGCCGCCGTACAGGGGTCCTTCCTCCGCGAGCGCGTGCGGGACGAGCTCAGTCTCACACCACTCGACCAGCACCTCATGGGCCTCGTGCTCGCCTGCTGTGTCCCGGGCGCCCACGGCACGGGTGAGGGCGGCAATCAGGGCCTCGAGCCGTCTGAGCATCCCGGCATGGTGGGTCTCCACGGCGGCGAGGGCCCGCTCGTCGTCCTGCCCGTCGCTGGAAACCGGCATATCCATGGCATCTCCCTGGTCGGGCCTGACTCTGCTGCTGATCAAACTGTACGGCCGGCCCGTCACCGCGAACAGGGCCTGTCCCCGGATCCCGGAACCGGGAGCCCGGCAGCCGGTTCGGCAGTGCCCAGGTAGCCGCGCTAGCCTTGCACCTTATGGTCGACGTCGAACGGTTCCGGAAGCTCCTTGTTGAGGAGCGCCAACGAAAACTTGCGTTGCTGCCCGCGCTACGCAGCGACATCGCTTCCGTGAACGCTGCCCGGCAGGACTCCAATGTCGACGACGAACACGACCCCGAGGGTTCAACGATCGCTTTCGAACTGTCACAGGCCTCCGCGCTCCTGGAACAGAGCCGGGCCGGCCTGGCCCAGATCGACGCCGCCCTCGCCCGGATCGAGCACGGCACCTACGGCATCTGCGCCGTGTGCGGCGGACCGATCGCCGAGGGCCGGCTGGAAGCCAGGCCCTGGACGCCCTACTGCATCCGGCACAGCGCCGGCAAGCCCTGACAGCTACGGCATCACACGAAAGGCCCCACCGCTCACATGAGCATTGAATCAACGGCTCTGACCGCCAGCGACCTCGCCGGAACCTGGTGGCAAAGGATCATCGCCGGATTCGGCCATGCCCCGGTACCCGTGGTCACCGGAACCGAACTCCTGCTGGTGGTGGCTGTCGCCATCGCGCTGTCCCTGCCGCGTGCCAGCTGGCGGTACTTCGGCCTCCTCGCCACCGTGACCCACGAACTGGGCCACGCCTTCGCCGCCCTGATGACCGGCCAGCGGCTCGGCGGCATCAAGCTGAGCCTGGACCACTCCGGCACCACCACCACCTTCAGCCGCCGTCCCTTGGCGGCCGTCTGGTCCACGTTCTGGGGCTACCCGGTCCCGGCCGTGGTGGGCGCTGCCATGGTGTGGTCCGGCGTCAACGGCTGGGGACCGGCGGCGATGTCTGTCGGCACGCTGCTGCTGCTGCTTTCCTTCCTGTTCCTGCGTAACGGCATCGGTGTGCTGATCACGGCGGCGGCTGTCCTGGCTGCGGTGCTCCTGGTCCTGTTCGTCCCAGCCCAGTTCATCGGCCACGTCATGATCGGGCTGGGCCTCGCCCTGCTGGTCGCCGCCGTCCGGGACCTGGCCAAACTCGCCGCGGTGCATACCCGGCACCGCACCCGCCTCTCGACGTCGGACGCCTACCTCCTCGCCAGGTCCACCCGGGTGCCGGCAGCAGCATGGATCGGACTCTTCACCCTGGTGGTGGCAGGTGCATGGTGGGCCGCCTGGCTGTCCATTGCCCCGGTCTTCACCGGACTCATCGGCCAGGCGCTTCACCAGGCCGGCTAAGCCCCCGGGGCCCCGCTCCAGCCCGCCGCGCCGGACTGCGCATAGGCTGGGACCATGACTGAGACAACCACTGGAACCGAGTTCAGTACCCGGGGCGCCTATGTCACCGGCGGCGCGGAATTCACCCGGGACACCAATTACATCGAGGACCGGATCACCCGCGACGGCGCCCCTGGCCCGCACGGCGAACCCGGCTGGCCCGTGGAACCGGGCCGGTACCGCCTGGTCGCGGCCCGGGCCTGCCCGTGGGCCAACCGGACGGTCATTGTCCGCCGCCTGCTCGGCCTCGAAGACGTGATCTCCCTCGGCCAGCCCGGCCCCACCCACGATGCCCGGTCCTGGACTTTCGACCTGGACCCCGGCGGCAAGGACCCGGTCCTCGGGATTGAACGGATCCAGGAGGCCTACTTCCGCCGCTTCCCGGACTATCCGCGCGGCATCACGGTCCCGGCGATCGTCGACGTCCCCAGCGGAGCCGTCGTCACCAACAACTTCCCGCAGATCACCCTGGACTTCTCCACGGAGTGGACCGAATTCCACCGCGACGGCGCCCCGGACCTGTACCCGGAGGCCCTCCGCGAGGAGATCGACGCCGTCAACAAGCGTGTTTTCACCGAAGTGAACAACGGGGTCTACCGCTGCGGTTTCGCCGGTTCCCAGGAAGCCTACGACGCCGCCTACGACAGGCTCTGGACCGCACTGGACTGGCTGGAGGAACGCCTCACCGGACAGCGGTACCTGGTGGGCGACACCATCACCGAGGCGGACGTCCGGCTCTTCACCACACTGGCCCGCTTCGACGCCGTCTACCACGGGCACTTCAAATGCAACCGCCAGAAGCTGAGCGAAATGCCCGCACTGTGGGCCTACGCCCGTGACCTGTTCCAGACACCCGGGTTCGGCGACACCACGGACTTCGTCCAGATCAAACAGCACTATTACATCGTTCATGAGGACATCAATCCCACCGGCATCGTGCCGAAGGGCCCGGACCTGGCGAACTGGCTCTCGCCGCACGGCCGGGAAACCCTCGGCGGGCGGCCCTTCGGCGACGGGACACCGCCCGGACCGGTCCGCGCCGGCGAGGAGGTCACCGCGGGACACGGCGCAGCCTGACCCGGACAGATCCGTGTCCGGGGCGGCGGGCTAGGGTGGTCCAATGAATTCTTCCCCGGGTCCTGTCTGTGAACCGCACACCCGCGCGCTGTCCCGMGGGACGGCCGCGCCGGAGTTCACGCCGGTCCGTGAACTCTTCGACTCCTTCCTGGCCGAGGATCCGGAGTACAGCGCACAGCTTGCGGTCTACCGCGCCGGCACCAGGGTGCTTGACCTTAGTGGCGGACCGGGGCTCGGCCCGGGTGAGATCACCGGGACCTACTCGTGCTCCAAGGGGGCCGCGGCCCTGGTCATCGCCCTGCTGGTCCAGGACGGACTGCTGGACCTGGACGCCGCGGTGGCCTCCTACTGGCCGGAGTTCGGTGCCCATGGGAAGGGCCGGATCACCGTCCGGCAGGCCCTCTCGCACCAGGCCGGACTGCCGGGCATTGCAGGCGGATTCGCGCTCGCAGAGTTTCCGACGGCGGCTGCCGCCAGCCGGCTGGCGGCGGCCGCCCCGCTCTGGCGTCCGGGAGGGACGTTCGGCTATCACGCCCTCACCATCGGCATCCTGATGGAGGAGCTGTGCCGCCGGGCCGCCGGCACCCCGCTCCAGGAGCTCTACGACCAGCGCATCCGACTGCCGTTCGGCGTCGACTTCTTCCTCGGACTGCCGGCGGAAGACGAGCCGCGCTACCGCCCCGTGCTCTACACGGAGGATGCCGACACCTGGCTCGACCCGCTCAGCCAGGCCGGGCTGAACAGCAATGCGCCCGTGAGCACCATCATGGAACTGCCCAACCACCGCATCATCCGGGCCGGCGGCATGAGCAGCGCCGGCGGCGTGGGCTCCGCGGACGGACTCGCCCGGCTCTACGCCGCGGCCACCACCGGGGTGGACGGCAAGTCCGGCTTCCTCTCGGCCCGCACCATCTCACTGATGGCCGAGGAGCAGGTCTGGGGACTGGACCGTTCCTCGGGACAGGACAACGCCTTCGCCGTGGTCTTTATGAAACCCCAGCCCGGACGGGACTTCGGCAGCCACCTGGCCTTCGGCCACGAAGGCGCCAATGCCGCCCTGGGCTTCGCCGACCCCGGGCACGGAATCGGGTTCGGCTACGTCCCCCGGCGCAGCGAGGAGGGCCGCACCAACGGACGGGCCCAGCGCCTGTCCGCCGCGGTCCGGAGGGCCTGCCTCGCAGCCCGCTGACCAGGGACGGAGTTCGTCCAGTTGTCGCAGCGACGCCGCGGCCCTAGGGTGAGCCGGGATGGCAAATGCAACCAACCCCGACACCGGCGGCCACCCTTCCCTGGCCCGACGGCTCGCGCGGACCGTCACCGGAAGCGTCACCGCCGCCGTACTGTGGCCGCGGCTCCAACTGGCGACCAAGGCGGGGCTGGCGGCAGGGATCGCCTTCTTCATCGCCCCGTACATGCCCGGCTCGGCGGCGGAATACCCGTACTACGCACCCCTCGGCGCCCTTGTGGCCATGTACGAGAACGTGTCCGGTTCAATGCGGCAGGGCGTCCAGACGCTGGTGGGCCTGGCGATCGGCGTCGGCCTCGCGTTCACCCTTTTTAGCCTCGGCAACCCCACGCCGCTGACGGTGGCGCTGGTGATGGGCCTGGGCGTCATCCTGGCCGGCCTGCCGCGCATCGGGTCCGGCAGCGACTGGATCCCCACCGCCGCCCTGCTGGTGCTGCTGGTGGGCGGGCACAACCCGGACAAGTTCTCCTTCGGCTACCTCTTCCAGATGGGCGTCGGCGTCACCGTCGGCATCGTGGTGAACCTCCTCGTCTTCCCGCCCCTGCACTTCCGCGCCGCGGCCCTCAGCCTGGCCGAACTGCGGCTGGCCCTGTCCCAGCAGCTGGTGGACATGGGCAAAGCGCTGCGGGAAAACTGGCCGCCGGAGCACGAGGACTGGTCCCGCCGCTCCGAAGCCCTGGCCGCGCACGCCCGCTCGGTGCGCGCGGCTGTGCAAAAGGCCGACGCCAGCCGCCAGGCCAATCCCCGGCGCCGGCTGCATCCGCGCGACGTCGACGCCGACTACAGCAACCTGCGTGACCTTGAGCGGCTGACGTTCCATATCCAGGACGTCACCCAGGTGCTCTCGGACGTCATCTGGGCTACGGACAACCCGTTTGTCATCCCGGACGGTCATGCCGAGCCGCTCGCGGAGGCGATGACCACCGTGGGCGAGGTCATTCGCGCCGCCGACGAGGACGATCCGCAGCGCCAGGCCGAACTGGCAGCCAAGGCTGATGCCACCGTCACCGCGTTCACGGCGCGGATCGCCGGGGACGACCGGCCCGTCGAGGCCCCGAGCGCCGTGGAATCGATCCTCCTGAGCCTGCACCGGATGCTGCGTGTCCTGAAGTCGGGCGAGGGGAATCCGGGGCCGGCGGATTCCCCAAAGGCCCCGGCCTAGCCCAGGCCTGTCCGGACCTCCAGTGAGCCTGGTCCCTTAGGCCAGGCCGCCGGCCAGCTGCTGGTACGCGGGGTGGAGTTCCTGCCAGCGGGCAGCGGCGTCGCAGGGTCCGCCGCCGGCGAGGTAGGCGCCGAGGTCTTCAAGATGGATCTGGTCGCCCGCACCGTAGGCGGCGATCTGTGCCACCGGCATCCCGCGGTCCTCGAGGACGACGGCGGTGTGGTCCCCGTCCGCGGTGAGCGTCACTTCCATGGCACCGTCCGGCTCGCCGGGCGACGTCGTAGAAATCAGCAGCCGCTGCCCGGGGTCGCACACGTCCACGCGGCAGGTCCCTTCCCAGCCGCTGGCGAAGTGGCGCGCCCGGAAAACACCGCCGAGACGCAACTCCCCGTCCACGACGCCGAGCCAGCGGGCCAGGCGCGCAGGGTCGGTCAGGGCCAGCCACACCTCCCGGCTTCCGGAGTTGATTCGGGCTTCCAGCCGGACAATCCCGCCGTCCTCCGTGGCGCTCAGGGTGCCCAGGACCCGGACGCTTTGGGACTCAGTGCCGGTCGATTCGGTGCTGGTCATTGCGTACTCC
>NZ_JBFTNO010000073.1:0-12574 GCF_056397525.1 Arthrobacter sp. 05L45_2
CAAACGCCATCAGCAGGCCGGTGGCCGGGTCCTGCTCGGGGAAGTACAGGCGGCTGAAGACGCCAGTGGCGGCGAGCAAACCGAAGATGTAGTAGTCGTACCACTCGATGGTGGTGCCGATGAAGCTTGCAGCCGGAACGCGCCAGGGCGCCTTCGCCTTGGCTTTGGTGTTGGAGATCGTCATTGGTCTTCTCTTTCGGATGGAAACAACGGCAGCGTCAGCGCTACCAGTCGAGGGCTATGTACTTGGTTTCGGTGAAGTCCAGCAGGCCCTGGTGGGCACCTTCGCGGCCGAGGCCGCTCTGCTTCACGCCGCCGAACGGTGCTGCGGGGTCGGACACGAGTCCCCGGTTGAGGGCCACCATGCCGCTTTCGATGCGTTCGGAAACTCTGAGTCCGCGGCGCAGGTCCTCGGTGAACACGTAGGCTGCGAGGCCGTACTCGGAGTCGTTGGCGGCGGCGATGACTTCCTCTTCGGTGTCGAACGGGATCACCGAGGCCACCGGTCCGAAGATTTCCTCACTCACCATGCGGGCCTGCAGCGGCACGTTGGTGACGACCGTGGGCGGGTAGTAGTACCCGGCGCCGTCGATGGCCTTGCCGCCGGCGAGGAGCCGGGCGCCCTGGCTKACGGCGTCGCGGACCAGGGAGTCGACCTTGCGGACGCTGGCCTCGTCCACCAGCGGACCGACCTCGGTGCTGGCGTCGGTTCCCGGGCCCACGCGCATGGCGCCCATCCGCTCAGCCAGCCGGCGGGCGAACTCGTCGTGGATGCCGCGCTGGACGTAGATCCGGTTGGCGGCCGTGCAGGCCTGGCCGCCGTTGCGCATCTTGGCGATCATGGCGCCGTCGAGGGCCAAATCGAGGTCCGCGTCATCGAAGACCAGGAACGGGGCGTTGCCGCCGAGTTCCATCGAGCACTTGAGCACGTTGTCGGCCGCCTGGCGCAGCAGGTGGCGTCCGACGCCGGTGGAACCGGTGAAGGACAGCTTGCGGACGCGGGGGTCGGCAAGGATCGGGGTCATAACGTCGCTGGTCTTGCTGGTGGTGATGATGTTGACCACGCCGGCCGGGACGCCGGCGTCGATCATCAGCTGGGCGATCGCCAGGGTGGTCAGCGGCGTGAGGGTGGCGGGCTTCAGCACGGCGGTGCAGCCGGCGGCCAGCGCCGGTGCCAGCTTCCGGGTGGCCATGGCCGCCGGGAAGTTCCAGGGGGTGATCAGCACGCAGACGCCGATGGGCATGTGCTGGACCAGGATCCGGTTGGCGCCCGACGGCGAGACGGACACATCGCCGATGATCCGGACCGCTTCCTCGGCGTACCAGCGGAAGAACTCGGCGGCGTACGCCACTTCTCCGCGGGCGTCGGCCAGGGCCTTGCCGTTTTCGAGGGAGATGAGGTGGGCGATCTGCTCGCTGCGCTCGGTCATCAGGTCGAAGCAGCGGCGCAGGATCTCGGCGCGGCGGCGCGGGGGCGTCGCGGCCCACTCGGGGAGGGCTGCTGCTGCGGCGTCGACGGCGGCGAGGCCGTCCTCGACGTCGGCGTCGGCGATGTCGGTGATAACCGAAGCGTCGGAGGGGTTGATTACCTCGACGGTGTCACTGCCGGTGGCATCCTGCCAGTTTCCGGCGATCAGCAGCCGGCGCGGTACCGTCAGGCCGTCGACGTCGAGCGGCTCAGTAGTTGAAAGGAGAGTCATCAGTGGTCCTTAGTGCTGGTCAGCGGATGGTGCGGTCGCCGGCGTAGGCGGCGTGCACGATGGAGGTTACGGCGTCGAGGTCGAGCGGCACGGGGTTATTGTCGATGAGCCGCTTGGAGTTCAGCGACAGCTGGGCGATCTGGGCGAGGTCTCTTTCCTGCACGCCAAGGTCCTGCAGGGTCGGGGGCAGCTCGATGGCGGCAATGACCTCATCGATTGCCTCGACGCCTGCGACGGCGGCGGCGCGCTCGTCGAGCCCGCGGATGTCGCGTCCCAGGGCTTCCGCGATCTGCGCCAGCTGCGGCTGGATCGCCTGGAAGTTGTGGCGGACGACGTAGGGGAGCAGGAGGCCGACGCCCACGCCGTGCGGGGTGTGGGTCAAGGCACCGACCGGGTACTGGATGGCGTGCGCCGCGGCGGTTCCGGCGTTGCTGAGGACCACGCCGCCGTAGAGTGCCGCGAGCATCATGCCGGCGCGGGCCTCGGTGTTTTCCGGGTCCTTGTAGGCGGTGACCAGGCTGCGGCCCACCAGCCCGATGCCGTTCAGGGCAATCGAGTCGGTCAGGATGTTCTTGCCGACGAAGACGCRTTCCGTGGCCAGGGTGGCGGTGGGTTCGCGGGTGATGGCGGTGAAGGACTCGACCAGGTGCACGAAGGTATCAGCACCGGTGGCGGCCGTCAGGGACGGCGGGCAGGAGTAGGTGAGCTCGGGATCGCACACCGCGGCGAACGGGATGATGTGGGGGCTCGAGATGCCCATCTTCATGCCCAGGTCAGGATCGGAGACGACGGCGATGGCGGTCGCTTCGGAACCGGTGCCCGCGGTGGTGGGCAGCGCGATGACCGGCTTGACGGGGCCGGGAACGGCGAACTCCCCGTAGTAGTCGCTGGGCTTGCCGCCGTGGGTGAGCAGCACGGAGACGACCTTCGCCATGTCCATACAGCTGCCGCCGCCGAAACCGATGATGACGTCGATCTCCTGGCCCTTGAGTTCCTCGACGCAGGCCACGATCCCGGGAGCCGGGAGTTCGGCCTGGGTGTCGCCGTAGACCCGGACGGTCAGGTTCTTGTCCTCGAGGCTGCGGACCAAGGCCGAAAGGTCCTCTGAGGCAGCCAGCCGCGGATCGGTGCAGACCAGGACGTTGGTCCCGAATTCCGCTGCGATGTTGGCGACAGCGAAGCGCTGCTGGGCGCCGACGACGACGCTCCGCGGCAGGCGGAGGACGCCGAAAGTTGCGGGACGGATACCCGCTGCATGCGCACACGACATTGTGAATAACTCCTAGAGATGGGATGCGCGGCTTCCAGAAAGGTGCCGCAGATCTCAGCATTCCAGAGCTACGTGACACTCACCATGTGATTTCCTGCCACATATCGCCCCTGTGCATGTGGGCCCGTGCCATGAGCTGGGCAGCCGGAGAGCGTTTCTGCTGGTCAGGAACCTGACGAGCTGACGCCGGCTGTCTTCATCCGCCACAAGCGCAGCGCCACTTGGACGTCGAGGGAACGGCTTCCCCGGCGCCAGRAGGCACCGATCAGGGCGTCGATCCTGTCCAGCCGTTGCCGGAGGGTATTGGGGTGGATGTGCAGGGCATCAGCCGATTCCTGGGTGGCGCCGCCGTTGTTGTGGAACGTCCATGCGGTGAGGACCAACTGGGTCGCACGGCGCTCGTCGTAGTCCAGGAGCGGACCGAGCTGTGCCGTCAGCAGCTGACCGGCAAACGGGCTGTCCATCGCTCCGAGCAGCATTCCGGCGGTACCCAGTGCGGCTCTGTCCGCGGCCTCGCCGTCGCGCGAGAGGGCCTGCAAGGCGCGGAGGACATCGTGGGCTTCAGTGTGCGCGGCGGACAGTCGGGCAAAGCCGGTGACTGGTTCGGACGTCCCGACGGTGGCGGTAATGCGGCGCTGTTGCAGTTCGTCGACGACGGACTGGCCGGGACGGCCGGCGCCGCCTGCTTCATCGGGGCGGTTGTCGTGCCGTTCCACGGGTTCGATGATGCACAAGTGTGATTCGTGCAGGGCGATGATTCCCGGCGCGCCCTCGGACCGGTGCCTGAGTATGGAGAGTGCCCGCTGGCGCTGGTCGTCGGGGACCCCCACCACGCGCACCACGAGCTGGAGGTGGTTTGCCAGTCCGAACTGCCCCGCCCTGCGGGCCAGTGCCGCGGCGTTTTCGGCGCGGGGGCTGAGCAGGTCATCGATGAGTTCGAGCTGCAGCCGGTATTGGGCGTCCTGGAAGGTGCGTTCCAGCAGCAGGGACACACTGAGCACCAGGGCGCTGCGTTCCAGGACCGCGAGCCGCGCCGGGCTGAGTTCCTCTGCGACGATGAGGGAGGCGAGGTGCTGGTCGCCCGCGACCGCGGACATGACCGTGTACTTCTTGTCCTTGATTGCAAAGTGCGCGGCCGCGCTTTTGGCCGCAGACTCCTCGGCGGCGCTCAAGGCCGCGAGGCCCCCGAAGTCTGCGTCCGCTGCGAGCTCCGCCAGCGGCTCGCCCATGGGGGAGACCAGAAAGACAGGAGTGCCCAGGGACTCGGCCAGCAGGTTCAGCAGGTAGGGGAGGCTGCCGGTTGAGGCCAGGGTTTCCATGAGCCGGCGGTCCAGTGTGGAGAGCTCCTCCAGGGCCCGTACGTGGGCCAGGTTCTGCTGCTGTGCCTGGTCCAGCCGGGTGAGGGCGCTGACCATTTCGCTAAAGTGGCGGGCGTTCTCCAGCGCGACGGCGGCATGGGTGCCGATGGATTCCATGAGGGCAACGTCGTCGCTGCTGAACTGGTGTGGATGCCTGTCGGCGACCAGGAGCGCGCCGATGACTTTCCCTTCCGCGCGGAGGGGGACACCCATGATGGCCCGGACGCCCTCGGCTGCCACGGCGGCGTCGCTGGACTCCAGATGCGACTTAGTTTCGTCCGACGGGTAGTCGGCGCTCTGGGCAGGTGCCTCGCCGGTTGCGACGGCGCCGAGCACGCCTTCGCCCAGGGGCATGCGGATGTTGCGGAAGAGAGCTGTGGTGGCGCCGTCGGTCACCCGGACGTAGGACTCGCCGGTGTCGTAGTCGTTCAGGCTGAGATAGGCGACGTCGCTGCCGATCAGTGACCGGGTGCGCCGGACGATGGCCTTGAGCACTGCCTCCACATCACGGATCCCGGTCAGGTCGGTGGCCGTATCGTAGAGGACGCGCAGCAGGCCCTCCCGGCGGCTCGCCTCCCACAACCGGGCGTTTAGGCTGCGTGCCGCCGCCGCAGTGGACTGGTCAATGGTGCCGGCTTGCAGCCACGAGGACAGCGTGGTCTCGAGGTCGGCGGCGGAAACACTATGGTCCAGCATCGCCATGAGTTGGCCTGCGTCCTTGGTGCTGGCGGACGGCCCTCCACCGGTGGAAACGGCGGAACTGTCATTGGGACGCATGGACCTAATGCTAGTAGGTGGGGTGCCAGGCCGGGGCGCCGTGCGCGGTGGCCCCTGCAGCCCGCATCGGTTTGGGGCCAAGCACAGGACAGGCCAGGCAATGTCCGCCTGGCCTGTCCCATGCAATTACACCCTTATGCGGGCAGCTCCAGCTCCCAGTCCTTGACGTCCGCGACCGGAGCGAACAGGCCGCCGTCGAGCTCGTCGAAGGCCTGGTTGTTCCGGACGCGGTGCGGCCAGTCCCGGGTGGCCAAGGCGGCCTTGCCCAGCGCGACGACGTCGGCGGCGCCGTCCTGGAGCAGGGACACGGCCGTTTCCGGGTCGTCGAGGTTGCCGTTGGCGATGACGGTAACTCCGGAGTGCCGCTTGGCCAGAGTTGCCAGGGACTCCGGGCCGTCCTCGAAGGCCGGAGCGGCAGCCTTGTATTCGGTGGTGTGGATGAAGTCGACGCCGGTGGCCCCAAGGGCGGCAAAGATGACCTTTGCTTCCTCCGCGCCGCCGCTCCACCGGTGGTCGTTGTCGCTGACCTTGCCCTGGGAGATCCGGATCCCCACGGTCATTTCCGGGCCAACGGCCTCGCGGACCGCCTGGCAGATCTCCGCGGCGAACCGCACCCTGTTTTCGGGGGAGCCGCCGTAGTTGTCGGTCCTCTTGTTCAGGTAGTCGGTGAGGAACTGGTCGAGGAGGTAGCCGTTGGCGCCGTGRATCTCSACGCCGTCGAATCCCGCGTCCTTGGCGTGCAGCGCCGCGGTGACGAACCCTTGCCGGACCTCGTTCATTTGGGCAGCGGTGATTTCCGAGGGAACCGGGAAGGGCCCTTCTCCACGGTAGAACGCCAGCTGCTCACCCTTGGGGGCAATCGCCGACGGACCCACCGAGGACTCCACGAATCGGTTGCCTTGGGCCTGTGCCCCGGCATGCATGAGCTGGGCGAAAATCCGCGCGCCGGCGGCATGGACGCGTTCGACTACCTTGACCCAGGATTGTGCCTGTTCCTTGGTGGCAATGCCCGGCTGGAACAGGTAGCCCTGGCTGTAGCTGGTGTCCGGATAGATGCCCTCGGTGATCAGCAGGCCGAAGCCTCCCCGGGCAAACCTCTCGTAGTAGGAGGCCATTCTCTCCGTTGCATGTCCGTCCTCGCTCGCACTGACTCGCGTCATGGGCGCCAAAGCGACTCGGTTGGCCAGTGTGGCGGATCCGATCTGAACAGCAGACCAGAGCGGGGTGAAATCGGGCATGGATAGCTCCTTCAAGTTTGTCTAACTGGAGGGACGCCAGTCCGCATAAGACTTGCTCCCGTCGGTGCCAACGACACAAGGCCGGGGGATATTTCTTGCATGTCGTCTCGCTGGCAGCCCGCTCTGGTCGGCCGTCCCACATCAACGTGAGCCTCCCCACCTTATCCTGAGTAACTCACAATAAGCCTGTAAAGTTAGATGCAGGACGCCGTAGCCCTTGAGTACCGCACCGGTGAAGACACCCGGGCCAGCGGGGCACGCGCCGCAAACGCGCAACCGCCCTCCTGCTTGAGCGGCACAAGAACCTGTATGTCCCTCATCTCGGAACCCCACGGAGAACTCATGACTTTACTGACCGAACGCCCCGCAACCTCCTCATCCACCACCCAGGCCACCCTCCGGGCCGCTGCCGGCCCCAGTGTCGCTGACACCGCAGTGCGAGGCRGCAGCTACGTGACCCTCCCCGCCGGCAGTATCTTCTCCGGCGTCGAGGGCAGCTATGTCACCGTCGCTGGCGCTCGTAACCTGGCACCCGTCAGGCGTGGCAGCTATGTCACCGTTGACGGCACTCCCGTTGTTGTTGACGCCCGCGCCATCGAGGGCAGCTACGTAACGCTGCCGACGGCGGCCTAGGGTCAAGCCCCCTACGGGGATAGCGTCACCGCCGGGCATAAGCCGGGCATAAAAGGAGGCCGACGGCGGCACTGAATGTCGTCGTCGGCCTCCTTGTTCGCGCCATCGGAGGGACCACCGGCGCGCTATCGGCTAGGCGCTGCGGCAACGATTGATTGGCCAAAGCCCAAATGAGGCACTTGCTCGAGGAGTTTGAACGCGCCGCGATCCGGCAAGCCAGGATCCATGAATACAATCACCAGAGATGCAGGCCGGCACCGCCAGCTCCGGACTATCAGCCGCGTTCACACCTCCCAGGTCTGGAGGCGGAGCTCGCCGGCGAGTACGCCACGCGTGACATTGCGAAGGCCGTCAGTGCCCGTCACACGATTGCTCGCAAGTACGTCATGAGGCTCCGCCGGCGGCATCCGGACGCAACGCCCGCTGAGGTCATCCAAATGCTGGAGCGTCACTACGCAACCTCGATCACCACTGCGGGCGCCCTCATCAGCGCCGGTGCGATCGCGGCTGATATTGGCATCGCGATGATTCCAGGAGTCGGGGCTGCAGCAGCGGGCATGAAGAGTGCGGAACAACAGGCCGCCAAGAAGATTGGCAAGGAAGCCGTCAAACTTCCTGCACACCGTGCGGTCCGACATCCTCGTGGTGGTCGACGAGGCCTACGTGGAGTACGCCGAAGCCGACAGCGGCCCCGATTCCCTGGCGCTCTACCGCCAGTACCGGAACGTCTGCATCCTGCACACCTTCTCGAAGGCCTACGGGCTCGCCCGCCTGCGCGTGGGCTACGCCGTCGCGGCACCGGCCATCGCCGAGGGACTGCGCCGCACCGCTCTGCCCTTTCGGTGAGCRCGCTGGCCCAGAAGGCGGCCATCGCGTCGCTGGATGCCAACGACGAGATGGAAGCACGCGTGGCAGCCGTCAAGCCGGAGCGCGCCCGGATGGCCGCGCAGCTGGAAGCACAGGGCTGGAAGCTGCAGCCAAGCCAGGGCAATTTCCTGTGGATCCGGGCCGATGACACCCTCCGGGAGGCGCTGGTGGAGGCGTTCGACCGCGCCGACATCCTGGTGCGCGGGTAGCAGGGCGACGGCGTGCGCATCACCGTGGCCGACCCCGCCGCCAACGACCGCGTGCTCCGGCTCCTGGAAGCCCACGCAGGCTGACACCTGACTTACCCCAACCCCTAACTCCGTTCCGCCTACAACCAGAGGAATCCCCATGTAACAACAGACAAAGACGTCTGCCCGCGCGCTCGGCGCGGCCCTAAAACCCCGGCAGCTCACCACGATGGGCCTGGGCAGCGCGATCGGCGCGGGCCTGTTCATCGGCTCCGGCGCCGGCATCCAGGCCGCCGGCCCGGCAGTGCTGATCTCCTACCTCGTCGCCGGCACCCTGATCATCCTGGTGATGTGGGCACTCGGCGAAATGGCCGCCGCCAACCCGGACATCGGCGCCTTCTCCGTCTATACCGCAAGGCCTATGGGCCGGTGGTCGGCGCCACCGTCGGCTGGCTGTGGTGGATCCAGCTGGTGGGCTTCGCCCTGCCCTTCGGCTGGCTGCCGGGCGTGCAGTCGCCGGGCCTGGGCAACTTCATGGGGGAGGGCTTCGCGCCCAGCGGCTTCGCCGGGATCGCGACGGCGCTGTTCGTGGTGGCCTTCGCGGTCGGCGGCACCGAGATTGTGTCCGTTGCTGCCGCCGGGACGGCCGAGCCTGCCCGCAGCGTGAAGAAGGCAGTCCGGACGGTGCTGTGGCGCATCCTGGTCTTCTACATCGGCGCCATCTTCATTATCGCGGCCGTGGTCCCGGTGGGATCGGACGGGCTGAAGAGCCCGTTCGCCGCGGTGCTGGACGCCGCCGGCATGCCCGGTGCCGCCACCGCGATCACCCTGGTGGCCGTCGCCGCGCTGCTCTCGGCGCTGAACGCCAACCTCTACGGCGCGTCGCGGATGGCGTACTCCCTCGCAGAGCGCGGCGAAGCCCCGCGCGTGCTGGCCTCGGTGTCCAAGGCCCGGGTCCCGGTGGTCGCCGTCCTGGCCAGCGTCGCCTTCGGCATCGTCACGGTAGTGCTGGAGCTGGCCTCTCGGAAATGGTCCTGCCCGTCCTGCTCAACATCGTGGGCTCGACCTGCCTGCTGGTGTGGACCTCCGCCCTCCTGGCCCAGCTGGCATTGCGCCTCCGCGCCGACCGAGCGGGCACCGAGCTTCCGCTGCGGATGCCCGGCTTCCCGGCGCTCACGGTGTTTGGCCTGGTCATCCTCGCGGCGATCTTCACGGTGGGTTTCATCGGCGAGGATTCCCGTCCGCAGCTCCTGAGCACCTTCACCTTTGTGGCGCTGCTGGCGGTGGCGAACTGGATGAATCAGCGGAACCGGAAGGCTGCGCCGGTTAGGGAGTCCCCGGAGCGTGCCAAGGAGCCGGCGCTGATCGACTGAGTTGGTGGCTGCTGACCTGCCTCGGGTTCGGCGCACGGGAGGGCGCGTCCGGTTCGGCCGGGCGCGCCCTTCGTATTCATGTCGGGCGAGCCAACCGTGCGTGCGCTCTAGGTGTTGGGCCGCGAAATTTGTAGTTGCCCCCTTCGCAGTTAGGCCTGGGAAGCCTTGGGCAGATTCCACACTTCTTCGTATTTGTCGGCCACAAGGGGCCAAACATCGCGAATCCCGTCCCTGACCGTGCTGACACTAATGGCCATGGGCGGGAAGACAACAAAATCATGTTGAATTATTCGACCGGCCCTGTCATGCCTGCCAGAAGGATCTGGGAAACGCAATGCCACCATCTCGCCGATTTGGCGACAAACTTCCGGTTCGCCCTCAACGCCCGAGAAGGCTTTGTCGTATTCCACGAGCGGATCCGGAAATCCTCCATCATGAAGAAATCGGAAACCCCACATCCGGCCCCGGGTAGCCCAGATGAGCTTCATCTACGGCTCCTTAGGAGAGTCTCCGCCTCTTCGCCTTTTACTAAGTCCATCCTAAAGCCCGTCAAGGTGGCCGTTATAAAGTCGCGTTTGGCCACTGCCTGCGCATTGATGTCTTTGAGCTTGTCTTCAGCCATATTCGCCGCTTCTTGCACTACGTCTGGGCCGACGAAGTCAAGCAGCAGCCCTAGCGGGCCGGACATGCGGGCCTTGCCGAGGAGGCTGGCAGCAAGAGAGCCTGCGCCGCGAAGCAGATTCTCCACAAGTTTTCCCGGGAGATGCATCGCTTCGGCCCACCGGGCATGACGCTCGAACGGAAGTACGGCGGCCAAAGGGAGGACAAGGTCCAGGCCAACGCGCTCGGCCACTTCAATCTTGTCGGTGTCGAACTTCGCTGACGAGAACAGCACAAAGTCCTCGCCCACGGATAGTGCGTTGCTGGCCTCCACAAACCCAGCTATCACCTTGCGAAGCTCGTCTATGTCGTCGGACGCTTTCTCGATTAGAAGATCCCGGAACTTGAACACGTTAAGGTCAGACAAAAGATCTGACTTTGACAGCGCGAATATCCAGATACGTGGAAAGTTGACCAGAGGCTTCCCATCTTCGAGCAGGTCATCTTTCAGCGTCAGCAGCCCATTTCGGAAGTTGCCGAACAAGGACTTTAAGTAACGTTCCTCCTCTCCGGCATTGTCGAGTAACCGCTGACCGTCCACCAGCAGCAGGGCTACATCTGAACCCAACAACGCTTTGAATGTGTCGATTCGCCGCTGTGCCTCCTCGGGACCGCTAACATCCTCCTCGAACCACTCTCCCGGGTAGTCATGCCAGACCAAACGCAGGGCGTCGAACGGTCTGGCAGTTAGCCCGTTACCATCAGAGCCTTCCTTGAATTTGAGTGAGAATGAATACGACGTAGCAGCGAAACGGTCGGACGGTGGCAACCGGGCTGAATTTCTCATGCCCAAGTAATTCCTATGGAGTCTGTTGCCTTGACCAATATCGCCCGGTAGGACATGAAACAGACTCTTCTGCAGGTACTGGGGCTCCTGAGTGGCCCCGTAAAACGAGGAGAGCATGACTGTTTTTCCGCTTCCGCTCTCGCCAAACACTGCGATGTGCTGCTCGAGGGCTCTGTTCAGTTCCATACGAGGAGCTTACTGGGAGCCAGGGTCAGCATCCTGCAACAGCGATGAGACCGGGGCACCTCTTCAAGCCTCCACGCTGCCGAACATACTGGCATCAAGGCGGCCAACAGGCCAACGAGGTCCTGATGGCTGCCAGCTGCTGTTCAGCGCTTCCTGCCGGAAATCTGACACACGTTGAGCGGGCAGGAAAGACTGTGCTGCCGCCCGTGACGCCCGCTCTCAGTAAGTTCAGGATTTGTGCCCATTGTTCTGAGGCTGTGGGCGCGCACGAGTCAACCAGCAGTCGAACTGCCTGTTTCTGACGCTTGGGAGGAGAGCCCATGAGGAAACTGCGTTCGGGTACATGGTTGCTGCCGGCCGCAGCGGCTGGAGATGCTGACGCCGGAGGTGTTGACCGGTGCGTCAGGAAAACAGAGTAGCCTCCGGCGGGTTAGGATCACGCATGTGACGAATTTGGGCGAGAAGGTGAACAGAGGGAACAGTCTTTACGGACGCAGTGGAGATGAATGGGAAGAGATGCGGGATGCCGCGGAGAGCTTTCTAGGGACAGTGGCCGAAAAAGCTGGCATGACGGACTACAGCTCTTTGAACCGCGCAATCTCGGAGCGAACGGGACTGAGACCCTTCGATTATGGGCTGGCGTCGGACCGCGCGGCAATTGGCCGGATGCTCGGTGAAATCTCTGTTAGGACTAATGCGGAACACGGCGTTATGCTCTCGGCGCTCGTTACGCACAGGGGCTCAAACGATGAGGGCGCCGGTTTTTACAAGCTAGCTGCCGAGCTCGGAAAGATGCCGAGGAAACCAACGCAGGATGAGAAACTGCAGGCCTTAGTAAGTCTGACTAGAGAGGTTCACTCGCGTTACGCTCGCCGCGCTTAGGTGTCACGCGGCTCTGGTCCCACATCATCGATGATGATCGAAGTAGACGATGGCGTTGTAGCTTTCGCAGTTTTCTTAAAGGAAATCCCCAACGACGGGCCAGCTGCTGCCGACGTTGTACCTATTAAGACTTGCGTAGGATGTGCGATACAAGAGCAGTGAATTCGGAAGGTGCAAATAATGGAATCTCACCCCAGAAGCCCGCGGGATCTTTTCGAGGGTCGGCGACACTACGAGATTCCCGCGTTCCAACGCCCATATGTTTGGGACGAGGAGAACCAGTGGGCGCCGCTGTGGAACGATGTAGTCCGCGTTGCTGAAAGCCACCTTTCTGATGGTGGCAAGTCTCCCATTCCCAATCACTTCCTGGGCGCGGTGGTTTACGAATCGAAAAAAGCATCTTCCGGCGATGTGACGCGACACCTCGTCATTGATGGCCAACAGCGCATGACGACGCTCCAGCTCTTACTCGATGCCGTGCATCAAGTCGTCTCGGAACGCGGACATGAGGAAGAATCGGAGAAGCTTGAAGAGCTGATACTGAATAAGGCGTCAACCTTTAGAGGCCGCGTGGAGCGATTCAAGCTCTGGCCGTCGCAAGCGGATCGTTCCGCGTTCGCCCATGCCATGGATCCAGAGGAGCCGAGGGTAGAGG
>NZ_JBFTNO010000074.1:0-12452 GCF_056397525.1 Arthrobacter sp. 05L45_2
GGCCGGTGCTGTGGGCCTGGCCCTGGCCGGCGCCAATCCGGTCCAGGTACCCGCGGCAGGGCCTCGTGGCCGGTTCCAGACGCTGTGGCTGATCGACGAGGACGCGGCCTCACGCGTCCCCGAGCAGCTCGTCCGGAAGGGCGCGTCGGGCGCGTAGCCTTTCGAGCGCTCCGGCCAGCACGTCTTCGGCGTCCTGGCTGGAGCGCCGCTCTTTAACGTATTCGAGGTGGCTCTTGAACCCCTCGACGGCTTCGTCTTCCAGCGCGAACCGGGACTCGTCCCGCGTGGCCGCAGCACCGCAGCGCCGGCAGTCCCACACGCCCGGGATCTGGTCCTCGGGGATCTTCGCGAACACCAGCGTGGTTTCGTGGCCCTTGGCGCACGTGTAGGTCACACCGATCCGGGGTTGTCTGGCGCCACCGCCGTCGAGGGGTTCGTGGCGGGCCGGGGCTCCGGCGACAGCACCAACGCGGATGCCCCTGAATCCGGAAGCAGAATGCAGCATCGGGAACTCCTAGCTACGTGGCTGGTGGAATGGTGCTTGCCAGCGACAGTGTAATCCGGGAGTTCCCGATGCCGGGAGGGCCTCAAGGCCCCTTATGAAGTTATGGAAAGTGGCGTATTAAGAGACGGCGCCGGTGCTGAAGCGCATCAGCAGGCCGAGGGCGATAATAACGACGCCCCACGTGACACCGAGGATGATCGTGAAGCGGTTCAGGTTCCGCTCAGCCACGCCCGATGAGCTCAGGCCGGAGCTCATGCCGCCGCCGAACATGTCGGACAGACCGCCGCCGCGGCCCTTGTGGAGCAGGATGAGCAGGGTCAGCAGGAGGCTGGTGATGCCCAGCAGCACCTGGAGAATGACATGAAGAACGTCCACGACGGCCTTTCAGAAGATGGGGATTGCGGGGGCCACAACTGCGTCCGGACTAATCCGTCACCAGGTGACTCTCGAACCTGACAATATTAGCAAACTCGGCCGCATCCAGGCTGGCACCGCCCACCAGCAATCCGTCCACGTCGCGTTCCTTCAGGATGGACGCGGCGTTATTCGCCTTGACCGAGCCGCCGTAGAGGAGCCGCGTCTTGGCCGCCACGTCCGCCCCGAACAAGGTGGCGAGCTCGGCGCGGATAGCGGCGCACATTTCCTGGGCGTCTTCGGGGCCGGCGACYTCGCCGGTGCCGATGGCCCAGACGGGYTCGTAGGCGACGACGAGTTCCGCGGCCTGCTCGGCCGTGAGGCCCTCGACGCCGGCGCGCAGCTGCGCGAGCGTGTGGTCAACGTGGGTGCCGGCCTGGCGGACCTCCAGGCCCTCCCCGACGCACAGGACGGGTGTGATTCCGTGACGGAAGGCGGCCTTGGTCTTTGCGTTGAGGAGCTCGTCGGACTCCTGGTGGATGGTGCGGCGTTCGCTGTGGCCGACCAGGACGTAGCCGCAGCCGAGCTTGGCGAGGAACTGGCCGGAGATGTCTCCGGTGTAGGCGCCGGAGTCGAACTGGGACAGATCCTGCCCGCCGTAGACGACGTCGAGTTCGTCGCCCTGGACCAGGGTCTGTACGCCGCGGAGATCGGTGAACGGGGGGAAGACGGCGACCTCCACCCGGCTGTAGTCGTGCTTGGCGTCGGACAGGGTCCAGGCCAGCTTCTGCAGGAGGGTGATGCCCTGGACGTGGTCCATGTTCATCTTCCAGTTGCCGGCGATGAAGGGCTTGCGGTCGAACTTGCCGTTGGTTGACGTTGTCACGTGATCTCCAAAAGAGTCGTAGCAGTGAAAGAGCCGGCGGCGTGCCCGCAGTGCGGGCCCGCCGCCGGCTGGAGTTTCTAGCGGTCCAGGACGCTCAGGCCGGGAAGTTCCTTGCCTTCAAGGTATTCCAGGCTGGCGCCGCCGCCGGTCGAGATGTGCCCGAACTGGTTATCGGCGAAGCCGAGGGTACGGACGGCGGCGGCGGAATCGCCACCACCCACCACCGTGAAGCCACCGGTTTCCGTGAGCGCCTGGGCAACGGCCCGGGTGCCCGCGGCGAACGCGGGGAATTCGAAGACGCCCATGGGCCCGTTCCAGAACACGGTCTTGGCGCCCTTGATGCGTTCCGCGAAGGCGGCTGCCGAGTCGGGTCCGATGTCGAGGCCGATGCCGGCGGTGCCGAAGCTGCTGGACTCGATCGCGTCGGCCGGCACCGTTTCGTGCGCGGCGTCGGCGGCGAACTTAGCGGCCACCACAACATCGGTAGGGACGACGAATTCGGTGCCGGCATCCGCTGCCCGCTTGAGGTAGTCCTGCACTACGGGGATCTGGTCCTCTTCGAGCAGGCTGCCGGCGACTTTGTGTCCGGCCGCGGCGAGGAAGGTGAACAGCATGCCGCCGCCCACCAGGATCGTGTCAGCTTTGCCGATCAGGTTATCGATCACGGCGAGCTTGTCCGAGACCTTGGAGCCGCCGAGCACCACGACGTAGGGCCGCTGGGTGTCGGTGGTGAGCTTGCGCAGCACCTCAACTTCCGTGCGGACCAGATCGCCCTGGTAGGACGGCAGCCGGGTGGCGACGTCGTATACGCTGGCGTGCTTGCGGTGCACGGCCCCGAAGGCGTCATCCACGAAGGCCCCGTTGTCGCCGGTGAGGGCAACGAGCTCGTCCGCGAAGGCGCCGCGTTCGGCGTCGTCCTTGGAGGTCTCGCGGGCGTCGAAGCGCACGTTTTCAAGGACGAGGGCTTCGCCGTCCTGGAGGGCGGCGGCCGCGTCCCTGGCCGCGTCGCCCACGGTGTCGCCGGCAAGGGTGACCTTGAAGGTCGCCAACTCGGCGAGGCGCGCTACGGCGGGCTTGAGCGAGTACTTTTCCTCGGGCGCGCCCTTCGGGCGGCCCAGGTGGGCGGTGACGAGTACGCGGGCACCGGCGTCCGTAAGCTGTGAAAGCACTGGCAGGGAGGCCTTGATGCGGCCGTCGTCAGTGACTGCAGAGCCGTCGAGCGGCACGTTCAAGTCACTTCTGACCAGAACGTACCGCCCGCGGACACCATCAGCGATCAGTTCGTTGAGGGTGTGGAATGTCATGAGTCTTACCCTAGCCCAGCTTGGAAGCGACGAGCTCCGTGAGGTCGACGAGGCGGTTGGAGTAGCCCCACTCGTTGTCATACCAGGAAACAACCTTGACCTGGTTGCCAATGACCTTGGTCAGGCCGGAGTCGAAGATGGACGACGCCGGGTCCCCGACGATGTCGGAGGAGACGATGGGCTCGTCCGTGTAGGTGAGCAGGCCCTTGAGTTCCTCGGTCTCGGAGGCGGCCTTGAGGGCGGCGTTGACTTCCTCGACGGTGGTCTCGCGGGAAACGGTGACGGTGAGGTCGGTGGCGGAGCCGGTGGGGACGGGGACGCGGATGGCGTAGCCGTCCAGCTTGCCCTTCAGTTCCGGGAGGACCAGGCCGATTGCCTTGGCGGCACCGGTGGAGGTGGGGACCATGTTGATGGCGGCGGCGCGGGCGCGGCGGAGGTCCTTGTGCGGGCCGTCCTGGAGGTTCTGGTCCGCGGTGTAGGCGTGGACGGTGGTCATCAGGCCGCGTTCGATGCCGAAGGCGTCGTTGACCACCTTGGCCAGCGGGCCGAGGCAGTTGGTGGTGCAGGAGGCGTTGGAGATGATGTTGTGCGCGGCCGGGTCGTAGAGGCCGTCGTTGACGCCCATCACGATCGTGATGTCCTCGTCCGAGGCGGGGGCGGAGATCAGGACCTTCTTGGCGCCGGCGTCGATGTGCTTCTGCGCGTCGGCGGCCTTGGTGAAGAAGCCGGTGGACTCGATGACGATGTCCACGCCCAGCTCGCCCCACGGCAGCTTGGCGGGGTCGCGCTCGGCGAGGACCTTCACGGTCTTGCCGTCGACGACGATGTTCCCGTCCTTGACCTCGATGCTTTCGGCCAGGCGGCCGCCGACGGAGTCGTACTTGAAGAGGTGGGCGAGGGCCTCCGGGCTGGTGAGGTCGTTGACTGCAACGATCTCGAGGTCTGCGCCCTGGGCCAGTGCGGCGCGGAAGTAGTTGCGGCCGATGCGGCCAAAGCCGTTGATACCAATACGTGTCGTCACGTTTTCAGTCTCCTTGGTGCTCTATCAAGCACGACTAGTTGAGTAGGCGTTCAAGCCAACTAACAGATCCCGCACGCCATTGGGCAGAGATGATTACCAGATCGGAGGGCGACCAGCCACGTTGCTGAAGGCTAACCGCCTTCCGTGATCCATCTTACGTTTAAGTGTGCCCGCCCCCGCAACTGCAGGGGCGGGCGGTCCACGATTCGGGCCGAACGGCACGAAATGTGAGCTTTGTTACAGCCCGGTTTCGGCTGCGGCCACCCTTAAAGGGTGATCAGGCCGGTGGCGTTGGTGCGCGCGGCGTCGAAACGCTTGGCGACGTCGGCCCAGTTCACGATGTTCCAGAACGCCTTGACGTAGTCGGCCTTGACGTTGACGTAGTCCAGGTAGAAGGCGTGCTCCCACATGTCCAGCATCAGCAGCGGGGTGGTGCCCAGCGCCACGTTGCCCTGCTGGTCGTAGAGCTGCTCGATGACGAGGTTGCCGCCGATCGGTTCGTAGGCGAGGAAACCCCAGCCGGAGCCCTGCAGGCCCATGGCCGCAGCGGTGAACTGGGCGCGGAAGGCGTCGAAGGAGCCGAAGGCGTCGTCGATCGCGGCGGCCAGCTCACCCTCAGGCTTGTCGCCGCCGTCCGGGGAGAGGTTCTTCCAGAACACGGAGTGGTTGATGTGGCCGCCGGTGTGGAACGCGAGGTCCTTCGAGAGGCGGTTGATGTTGGCGAAATCGCCCTTCTCGCGGGCCTCCGCCAGCTGCTTCAGAGCGTTGTTGGCGCCCGTCACGTAAGCGGCGTGGTGCTTGCTGTGGTGCAGCTCCATGATCTTCGCGGAGATGTGGGGCTCCAGCGCGGCGTAATCGTAGTCAAGTTCGGGAAGTACGTACTCGGTCACAAAATCCTCCAATGTCGTGGACGGGTTCGTCCGGTTTTGCTAACTCTCGGATTGTGCATCCGGATGGTTGGACATCCGGAAATCTATGGATGCGGATCCAGTGGGCATAGCCTCCGGGTCCCCCTGGGTATTCCCGGCCGCCGTATCCGATTCTGTCCCTGTTTGCCGGCCGGGGCTACTCGTCGAGCATTTCCGGCGTAACGTTCGCCTCGGTCCCGGGGATGCCGAGGTCCTGGGCGCGTTTGTCGGCCATGGCCAGGAGCCGGCGGATCCGGCCGGCGATGGCGTCTTTGGTCATCACCGGATCGGCCAGCCGGCCAAGCTCGTCGAGGCTCGCCTGTTTGTGCGCCACGCGCAGTTCGCCGGCGTACTTGAGGTGGTCGGGGACGTCGTCGCCGAGGATTTCCAGCGCCCGGTCAACCCGTGCGCCGGCGGCCACGGCGGCCTGCGCCGAGCGGCGCAGGTTGGCGTCGTCGAAGTTGGCCAGCCGGTTGGCCGTGGCACGGACTTCCTTGCGCATCCGGCGTTCCTCCCAGACCATCAGCGCGTCGTGGGCGCCCATCCGGGTCAGCAGCGCCGCGATGGTGTCGCCGTCGCGGATGACGACGCGGTCCACTCCCCTGACTTCACGGGCCTTGGCCTGGATGCCCAGGCGGCGGGCCGCGCCGACGAGGGCGAGGGCGGATTCGGGTCCGGGGCAGGTGACCTCCATCGCGGAGGACCGCCCGGGCTCGGTGAGTGAACCATGGGCCAGGAACGCACCGCGCCAGACGGCCTCGGCGTCCGCCGCCGAACCGTTCACCACCACGGAGGGCAGGCCGCGGACGGGCCGGCCGCGGGCGTCGAGCAGGCCGGTCTGGCGGGCGAGGGCCTCGCCGTCGCGGACCACACGCACCACGTAACGGCTGCCGCGGCGCAAGCCGCCGCCGGAGACCACAATGATCTCGCTCTGGTGGCCGTAGACCTCGGCGATCGCGGCACGCAGCCGGCGGGCGGTCGAGGCGAGGTCCACCTCGGCTTCGATCACGATCCGGCCGGAGATGATGTGCAGCCCGCCCGCGAAGCGGAGCATGGCGGACACTTCAGCCTTGCGGACCGAGGATTTCTTGATGTCCAGCCGGGAAAGTTCTTCCTTGACTGATGCTGTCAGTGCCATGGCACCTTTCCTACCTGTTCCCGAAAATGTCGTGGTACGCCGTTGCCAGGCGCAGGGGGTCGTGGATCGGCCGGCGGCTCGACGCCCTTACTTTACCCAAGACCACCTCGGCGCCGAGCATCCCGGCGGCCTGCTGGAAGTCCGGGAGGTCAGGCACCGACGCAGGGTCGGCCAGGACGACGTCGACCGTGAATTCCGGCGCGTAGTCCCGCAGCACCCGCAGGTGGTCGGCGGCGGACATCCCGTGGGTTTCCTTGGTGTCCGTGGCGAGATTCATGGTGAGGCAGCGCCGGGCCTCGGTCTTGCACAGCGCATCCCGCATCTCGGGCAGCAGCAAGTGCGGCAGCACCGAGGTGTACCAGGACCCGGGGCCCAGGACCACCCAGTCGGCGAGTTCGATCGCCGTCAGCGCCTCCACGCAGGCCGGGGCCGAGTCGGGCAGCAGCCGGACCGCTTCCAGCGACCCGGCGACGGCGCATTTGGCCTGCCCGCGGACGGTCTGCAGCCCGGTGCTGCCGTCCGGGAGTTCCACCCGGGCTTCGCCCTCGATGGTCAGCGGCGTGGTGGACATCGGCAGCACCTGGCCCCGGGCACCGAGGAGCGCCCCGGCCCACTGGAGGCCGACGACGGCGTCGCCCAGCAATTCCCAGAGGGTGACGATCAGCAGGTTGCCCATGGCGTGTTCGTCGAGGGAGCCGCCGGAGCCCTTGCCGGGCTTGAAGCGGTGCTGCATCACGTCGCGCCACGTCCGGCCCCAGTCCGTGTCGTCGCACAGAGCGGAGAGCGCCATCCGCAGATCCCCCGGGGGCAGGACGCCGTACTCCTCGCGCAGCCGTCCGGAGGAACCGCCGTCGTCCGCCACCGTCACGATGGCGGTCAGCTCGGAGGTCAGCAGGCGCAGCGCCGACAGGGAGGCCGACAGTCCGTGACCGCCGCCGAGGGCGACGACGGAGGGTCCTTTGTCCTGCTGGCCGGCGGAGGCCGCGCTGGCGGCCGGCACCAGGGGCAGTGGCCCGGTCAGTAGCGCCATTACTCGCGGCCCAGATCCCGGTGGGTGGTGGTGACCGTGACACGGGGGTACTGCGCGAGCCGGCGGGAGAGTTCCACGGCCACGGCCACGGAGCGGTGCTTGCCGCCGGTGCAGCCGACGGCGATGGTGGCGTAGTGCTTGTTTTCGCGGCGGTAGCCGTCCAGGACGGGTTCGAGGGCCAGGACGTAGCGTTCCACGAAGTTGCCGACCCCCTCGGCCTCGAGCACGTAGTCGCTGACGTCCTTGTCCAGGCCGGTGTGCGGGCGCAGCTGCGGAACCCAGTGCGGGTTCGGGATGAAGCGGGCGTCGGCGACGAAGTTGGCGTCCACCGGCAGCCCGTACTTGAAGCCGAAGCTCATCACGTTCAGGCGCAGCGCCACCGGGCCGGTCTCGCTGAAGAGTTCGGTGATGGCGGTGGCGAGGCCGTGGACGTTGAGCGTGGAGGTGTCCAGGACGATGTCCGAGGATTCACGAAGCTCGTGCAGGAGGTCGCGTTCGGCGGCGATGCCGTCGAGGATCCGGCCGCCGCCCTGCAGCGGGTGCGGGCGCCGGCCCTGTTCGAACCGGCGCACCAGGACGTCGTCGCTGGCGTCCAGGAACAGCACCCGGAAGGTGATGCCGCTGGTTTCCAGGTTGCGCAGGGCGGTGCGGATGTCGGCGAAGAGGTCCTTGCTGCGGACATCCACCACAACGGCGAGCTTCGAGATGGAGCCGGGCGCGTGCGAGACAAGCTCCGCGAGGGTTCCAAGCATCTGCGGCGGGAGGTTGTCCACCACGTACCAGCCGTGGTCCTCGAGGGCATCCGAGGCGGTACTGCGGCCGGCTCCAGACATTCCGGTGACCACCAGCAGCTCGGCCTCGATCGGTTTGACGGGGGTTAAGCCGTCCGTCTCGGTGCCGGATCCCGCCGTTGACTCTGCCATCAGTCGTGCTCCATCTCTGCTGTCTGCTCTGCCATGAGGCCGGCGCACGTGGCAGTCGCCTGCCGGCCGCGGCCCGTACCTCAGCTCCTAACCCTAGCTAAGAATGCCGGGGCTAGCTAAGTTTCGAGGATTTCGCCGGTTGTCATGTTGATGGCGGGCGCCGCCGGTTCACCGGCGTCCTCCGCGGCAGAGAAATGCCGGACGATCGCCCCGGCGAGGGCCGGTCCGATTCCCTTGGCGGCCGTGAGCTCCTCGACGCTGGCGGCCTTGATGCTTTTGACCGAGCCGAACTGGTTCAGGAGGGCCTTGCGCTTCGAGTCCCCGAGCCCGGGGACCCCGTCCAGCGCGGACACGGTCATGGCCTTGCCACGCTTTTGCCGGTGGAAGGAGATCGCGAAGCGGTGCGCCTCATCACGGATGCGCTGGAGGAGGTAAAGACCCGCCGAGGCGCGAGGCAGGATGACGGGGAAGTCACTGTCTGGCAGCCAGACCTCCTCGAGCCTTTTAGCCAGCCCCACCACGTAGACGTCCTCGACGCCGAGCTCGGCGAGGGCCTTGGCGGCGGCGTTGACCTGGGGCTTGCCGCCGTCGACGACGACGAGGTTGGGCGGGTAGGCGAACTTGGCCTTGGGAGCCGGGGTGGTGGTGTCCTCCAGCGGTGTGTCGGCCACCGCGGCGGCCTGGGCGGCGGCGAGCGGGCCGGAGCCGGGCTCGGCCTTCTCCGCCTGTTCCTGCAGGTAGTTCCGGAAGCGGCGGGTGAGGACGTCGTGCATGGCCGCGGTGTCGTCGTTGGCCGCGGCGCCGGTGACCGAGAACTTCCGGTAGTCGGACTTCTTCGGCAGGCCGTCTTCGACCACCACCATGGACCCCACCACGTTGGTGCCCTGGATGTGGGAGATGTCGAAACATTCGATCCGCAGCAGCGCCACGGGCAGGTCCAGGGCTTCCTGCAGTTCCTGGAGGGCCTGGGACCGCATGGTGAGGTCGCCGGCGCGCCGGGACTTGTGCAGTTTGAGGGCGTGCTCGGCGTTGTCCCGGACAGTGGAGAGCAGCGTGGCCTTGTCGCCGCGCTGCGGGACCYGGATGTCCACCCGGGCTCCGCGCAGGCCGCTGAGCCACTGGGCGAGTTCGGCGGCGTTGCTCGGTTCCGCGGGGACCAGCACTTCGCGGGGCATCCGGCCCTGGCTTTCGCCTTCCTCGCCGTAGACCTGCTGGAGGAGGTGTTCGACGAGGTCCGGTGTGGTGGAGTCCTCGACTTTTTCGACCACCCAGCCGCGCTGGCCGCGGATCCGGCCGCCGCGGACGTGGAACACCTGGACCGCTGCCTCGAGTTCGTCCTCGTGCAGCGCGAAGATGTCGGCGTCGGTGTCCTCGGCGAGGACCACAGCGTTGCGTTCGAAGACCTTTTTCAGCGCGATGATGTCGTCGCGGACCCGGCCCGCGCGTTCGTAGTCCAGCTCGGCGACGGCGGCGGCCATGTCCTTCTCCAGGCGGGAGACGAAGCGTTTGGCCTCCCCGCCCATAAAGGCGCAGAAGTCCTCTGCGAGGGCCCGGTGGTCCTCGGCGGAGATCCGGCCGACGCATGGCGCGGCGCACTTGTCGATGTACCCCAGCAGGCAGGGCCGGCCGCTGGCCTGGGCGCGCTTAAGGACGCCGGGGCTGCAGCTGCGGACCGGGAAGACGCGCAGCAGAGTGTCCATGGTGTCGCGGATCGCCCCCGCCGTGTAGGGCCCGAAGTAGCGGGTCCCCTTCCGCCGCTCGCCGCGCAGGACCTGCACACGCGGGAACTTCTCCGCCATCGTGACGGCGAGGTAGGGGTAGGACTTGTCGTCGCGGAACATCACGTTGAACCGCGGTTTGAATTCCTTGATCCAGGTGTATTCGAGCTGCAGGGACTCCAGTTCGCTGCCGACTACGGTCCATTCCACGCTGCTGGCAGTGTGCACCATGGCATAGGTCTTGGGCAGCAGGCCTGCGGGGTTGGCGAAGTAGGAGTTCAGCCGGGAACGGAGGTTCTTGGCCTTGCCGACGTAAATGACCCGGCCGTGCGGGTCGCGGAAACGGTAGACACCCGGGTTGGTCGGGATCTCCCCCGTCTGGGGCCGGTAACTAGCTGGATTCGCCACTGGTCTATTCTACTAAGCCGGCCGGGTCCGCGCCCGACGGCGCTCCCCGGCGGCGTGTGCCGCGAACCGTGCGTTCCGCCGGGAAGCGCGCCTAGTCGACGCTTTTGCTCTGGTTGTAGGTGGTGGCCCGTTCCTGGCCGCTGAGTTCGGCGATCGCGTCCATGATCCGGTCCGTGACCTGGCGCCGTGCGGGCAGAGAGTGGTCCGGGCCGGTCTTGTCGAAGTAGAGCGGCTCCCCCACCTTCATGGTGAAGTGCTGCGGCCTGACCTTGTTGCTGTCCGCCGGCTGCAGGTTTTCTGTGCCGATGAGGCCCACCGGGATGACCGGGGCCCCGGTGGTGAGGGCCAGCCAGCCGACGCCGGTGCGGCCGCGGTAGAGGATACCGTCGCGGGAGCGGGTGCCTTCGGGGTAGATCCCGACGCCCTTGCCGGAGTCAAGGATGTCCAGCAGCGTCTTCAAGGCCTGCACGCTGGCGGCCTGTTCGCCGCGTTCGACCGGAATGGATCCGACGGCCTCGAAGAAGGACTTCATCAGCTTGCCCTTGGCGCCGCCGGTGGTGAAGTACTCGGCCTTGGCGAAGAACGCGACGGGGCGCGGCATCAGGGCCTGGACGATCACGCTGTCCAGGAAGGAGAGGTGGTTCGGCGCAACGATGAAGGGGCCGGACTTGGGCACATTCTCGAGTCCGATCACGGTGGGCCGGCAGGTGGACGTGACCAGACCACGCGTCGTCCAGCGGATTGCGTCAAACATTGCCAATGGTGTGCACCTCTTTTAGGGCTGTGGTCCCCGGGCAGTCGGAGATTCTGGTGATCGTAGCGGGTAACCCCGGGGCGGTGCGCGCAGGTTCAACTTCTCCGGCGGTTCGCCGGCCGCCGTCGGGCACAAAACCCCAGCCTACGCCCGCGGCGGGAGGCGGTGGTGCAGCCGTTCCGGCGGGCGGGCCGTCGAGGCCGGCAGGCACTCCCGCCGATGTATGCGTCACCGGAGTAGTTTCTCACGACGATGGGGATGCTTGAAATTCACATACCCCTGCAGGCATACGTCGCTGCCGACCGGCCTGCTGCCCGGCGACGCGCAAATGCCCTGCCGCGGCCGGAATAACCGGGGCGGCAGGGCATTTGCGCGTCGTGGGACAAAGACCGCGTCGCCAGGGGCGGGGTCAGCCCAGAATGTCCGCGAGGAACGTGGCCGTGTGGCTCTCCTTGGACTTGGCCACCTGCTCGGGCGTACCCGAGGTGACGATCCTGCCGCCGCCGGAACCGCCGTCGGGCCCCAGGTCGACAATCCAGTCCGCACTCTTGATGACGTCGAGGTTGTGCTCGATGGTGATCACGGTGTTGCCCTTCTCGACCAGGCCCTGCAGGACCATCAGCAGTTTGCGGATGTCCTCGAAATGCAGGCCTGTGGTGGGCTCGTCCAGGACGTACACGCTCCGGCCGTTGGACCGCTTCTGCAGCTCCGCGGCCAGCTTCACGCGCTGCGCCTCACCGCCGGAGAGGGTCGTGGCGGGCTGGCCCAGCCGTACGTAACCGAGGCCGACGTCCACCAGCGTCTTCAGGTGCCGGGCGATCGGCGAGAACGCGGCGAAGAACTCCGCGCCTTCCTCGATCGGCATGTTCAGGACGTCTGCGATGGTCTTGCCCTTGTAGTGCACCTCGAGCGTCTCGCGGTTGTAGCGCGCGCCGTGGCAGACCTCRCAGGGCACATAGACGTCCGGCAGGAAGTTCATCTCGATCTTCAGGGTGCCGTCGCCGGAGCAGGCTTCGCAGCGGCCGCCCTTGACGTTGAAGGAGAACCGGCCGGGCATGTAGCCGCGGACCTTGGCCTCAGTGGTCTCGGCGAAGAGCTTCCGGATGTGGTCGAAGACGCCCGTGTAGGTGGCCGGGTTGGAGCGCGGGGTCCGGCCGATGGGGCTCTGGTCGACGTGCACCACCTTGTCGAGGTGCTCGAGGCCCTGCACGGTCTTGTGCCGGCCGGCGACCTGCTTGGCGCCGTTGAGYTTGTTGGCGAGCACCTTGTAGAGGATCTCGTTGACCAGGGTCGACTTGCCGGAGCCGCTGACGCCGGTGACGGCGGTGAACAAGCCGAGGGGGAAGGCCGCGTCCACGTTCAGCAGGTTGTTTTCCTTGGCCCCGACGACTTTCAGCTCGCGCTTCTTGTCGTACTTGCGGCGTTTCTTCGGCACCTGGATGGACTTGCGACCGGACAGGTAGTCGCCGGTGAGGGATTCGGTGTTCTTCAGCAGGTCTTGGT